>NZ_JAZTZI010000139.1:0-40477 GCF_045637405.1 Anaerovibrio sp. | reverse complement strand
AATATAGGCTTAGCGGAGTTGGGATTAAAAAGGTCTTATATAAATAATAGAAGATATTTGGGCAATAAATACTCACTGTCTGATTTCATTAGAGAGACAGTGGAAAATAATTGCAATGATATAAATATTGTTTGCGATATTTTTTCAGGGACTGGAGCGGTGGCAAATTCTTTTAAAGATAAAACACTGATTACCAATGATTTGCTTTATAGCAATTATATTTCAAATTATGCTTGGTTTGCCAGTGAGGATTATTGCAGAAAAAAAATAGTTAAGATTGTTCATGGATATAATCAGCTAAAAACTAGTGAGAAAAATTATATGCGGGATAATTTTGCTGATACTTTTTTTTCGGCAGATGATTGCAGCAAAATAGGATATATTAGGGAAGATATTGAATATAAATATCAGAGTGAAAAAATCAATTTTAAAGAATATGCAATTTTAATTACCGCGCTTTTGTATGGAATGGATAAAATTGCCAATACTGTAGGACATTATGATGCCTATAGGAAGAATGCCAAATTTGACAGAGAATTGGTGTTGAATGTTCTATTGCCTGAGAAAAATACTAATAATAATTCTTGTTATAACGTTGATGCAAATGAGTTAATAAAAAGTATCAAATGTGATTTATTATATTTGGATCCACCTTATAATTCCAGACAGTATTGCGATGCTTACCATTTGCTGGAAAATGTAGCCAGATGGGAAAAACCGGCAGTTTTTGGTATTGCCAGAAAAATGGACAGAACTGCTCTCAAGAGTGATTACTGCAAGATTACAGCTGCAAAAGCTTTTGAGGAACTGGTGAAGCACGCTAAGGCGAAGTATATATTATTGTCCTATAATAATATGTCTGATAAGGGAAATGAACGTTCAAATGCCAAAATATCAGATGATGATATTTTTAGAATACTTGGGGAAAAAGGTAATCTTAAGGTGTTTGAGTCTGATTATAAGAGCTTTTCAACAGGCAAATCGAATATTAGGGATAACAAAGAAAGATTATTTTTGTGTGAAGTGAGTGGTTAAAAATGAATGTATCTTGTCCGTTTAATTACACAGGTGGAAAATTTAAGCTGCTGGAACAGATACAACCACTATTCTCAGAGGGGGATGTTTTTTTAGATTTATTCTCTGGTGGAGGAAATGTTGGTATAAATTCATCATCCCAAACAGTATACTTCAATGATATAAATGAAAATTTAATTTATCTGATAAAATATATTAGAGATACTGAAAAAAATATATTATTTGAGAAAATAGATGATATTATTGCAAAATATGATCTATCTAATGCTTCTCTAAATGGTTATTCATTTTATAATTGTGATAGTAGTAAAGGCTTGGGGAGATATAATAAAAACAAATTTCTGAAATTAAGAAAAGATTTTAATTCAAATATATTAAATGGTGAGATAGATTATGCACAACTGTATGTATTAATTGTGTATTCGTTTAATAATCAAATTCGGTTTAATAAAAAGGGCGAGTTTAATCTTCCAGTGGGGAAAAGGGATTTTAATTCCAGAATGCGGAAAAAGTTGGAATTATTTTCGGAAAAAATAAAAAATAAAGATGTTCATTTTTTGACCAAAAATTTTCGTAATATTTCGTTAGAAAAATTTCCTTCAAAGACGTTTATTTACTGTGACCCGCCATATTTAGTTACGGATGCAACCTACAATGAAAATGGAATGTGGGCTGAGTCAGATGAAAAAGATTTGCTGGCTTTTTTGGATAATGCCAGTGAACAGGGGTTTAAATTTGCTTTATCAAATGTTTTAGAAAGCAAAAATAGAAGAAATCATATTTTGGACAAATGGATTGAGACTAAGGGGTATAATTGCCATTATTTGAGTAAAAGCTATTCTAATAGTAATTATCATAGAAAAAATAAACAAAGTGTATCTGTAGAGGTTCTTGTTACTAACTATGTTACAGATAGGACGGATGTAAATGACAAAAAATAATATTCCATATCAGAGCTTTTGTTGGGTAATTGGTACAACAAGCTTTAGAACGGCAAAATTAAATCTAAAAATTGAGAAACAATTAGTATTGTTGAATGAGTTTTATAACACCGTGGCAAAAAATGCTGATTGGGATTGGAATAATGCCTTACAGGAAAAATATTACAACTTTATGAAGGAGAAGGATTTTTTGTATGGTGAGGCCAAGAGAAAAGACAAGGATGCCAGGGAGAAAACATCAGGTTTAGTCGATATAGGGCTTATTACTTCTGACAGACTTATTACAGATGCTGGCAAAGAATTATTGAGTATCACTGACAAAGGTGATTATAATACAGATCATGTTTTAAATATAGCTAATGACAGTTTGGTATATTTAAAGCAATTAATAAAAACGGGTATAAGTGTTAATGATAAGGTTGTACGTCCATTTTTGGTGACTGTAAAATGTATATTGGAGATGGAATATTTAACCTATGATGAGCTTATCTATCTATTGCCACTAATTAATGATGAAGTTAGCTACAACCATATTGTAAAAAATATGGTTCAATACAGAGATAATAAAATTTCATTGGACGAAATAATATACAAAAGATTAAGTTCAATGGAAAATTATCAGCTTGCCTTAAGAATGTTAAAAAATAATCCAGTTGATGAGGAACTGATTTGTCTGATAGGCATGAACAGAAAGAGTCGAAAATATGATAAACCATATTTTGAACTGTACAGGCAATTAAAAAATATTTTTGTTGATGGCGGTACGGATTATGAACAATTGCTGATTTCTGCCAAGAAGATTACCCATAGGCCTGGTAATATGTGGAGGAAGTTGCTTTTTCGGACAACGAATATTAGTGTAATTAGAAGAATGGGTGAGGAAGCTATCTCTCCTGAATGCCCATTTTTATGGTGCAATGGTGAAGCTGACCTAAAAGAACAGTTCTTTAAGTACCTGCATATATTCAAGGCCAAGTCTACATTGGAGGATTATTTTGACCTAAACAGAAGATACTTCAATTTAACAGATATTTTAATTTTTGAGGACAGAACTATTAAACTGGATATACTGCCAAAATATTATTTTGCTGAAGTAATGGATAAGCTATGTCTGGAAATGTTTACTGAATGTGATAAATTGGTGAGCAGTACAAGTCTGAAAGATATATCTTCGGCCTTTGATGTGGATATTAAAACAGTATATTCGGCATTAAGCAGGGCTTTAGGGATTAGGATAAATACAGCTAGTCAGGTAGCAGCATATATTAGCGATGAGCGATATAGGAGATTTAACAACCTTATAGACAAGAAGTTCAGTGATGAGGTTCTAATTGAGCTGCTGAGTTGCTTTGAGTCAAGAAATGACAGCCGTATTGAAGAGCTTGTAACAGATGAAGCTACCATTCCTACTATTTTTGAATATATATTGGGAATAATTTGGTATAAGGTTAGTGAACGACAGGGAAATATTTTGGATTACATGAAATTGTCATTAGAAGCAAATTTATTGCCTAAAACTCATGCAGCTGGTGGAAATGCGGATATTGTCTACCAATACGATGCTTGTGCCTATTATCCAAAACATGATTTGCTTATTGAAGCCACATTGGCAGAAAAGGATAATCAAAGACGTATGGAAATGGAGCCGGTATCAAGACATTTAGGGGATTACAGAATCAAAAGTGACAATCCCTTTGATTATAGTGTGTTCATAAGTACCTATTTGGATCCCAATGTAGTATCAGATTTTCGTTGTCGAAAAGTTTACACCTATACTAAGGCAGGGAAAAGGATTGATGGGTTGAAAATACTGTCATTGGATACATCATGCCTTAAAAAATGATAGAAAACAAAGTTTATTACAAACATTTATATAAGGTATTTGATGATTTCTACAATATGCCGTTAGACACCTTGGATTGGCATGATGAGATGATAAAGCAAACTATTGGTAAGTATAGAAGTAGCTAAAAGCTGATTTGGTTACCCGTTTATACAGCGGAAAAAGATAATTTATCGGTTAGGCATATATTTGAAATACTTATTGTATAGATTGGATTGAGTTTTTTGAAGCGATTAATTGTTAATGCTGACGATTTTGGTCGGCATGAGCTTATAAATAAAGCGGTGGAACAGGCAGTGGAAAAGGGAATATTGCGTTCTGCCACATTGATGCCTGGAGCAAAGGCCTTTGATTCAGCGGTGGAAATCGGCAAACGTCACCCGGAGCTTGGTGTGGGTATTCATTTTACCCTGGTAAATGGCTTTCCGGTGCTGCCACCAGGTGCAATACCATCTCTGGTAACTGATGATGGCGTGTTTGTTGATGATCATACAGCCTTTGTGAAGAAGCTGATTTCCGGTCAGGTGAATATGCAGGAGGTTCGTGCGGAGCTTGGGGCCCAGCTCAGAAAGATGGAGCAGACGGGGCTTAATCTGACTCATGTAGATAGTCACCAGCACATGCACACACTGCCGGGAGTTATTAATTTGGTTTTGGATTTGGCGAAGGAAGCTGGCATTAAGGCAGTCCGTATACCAAAGGCGCCTCTTTTTAGCGGTGAGTTTGGGGGGATAGGACAGCTTATCGGTCGCGTCGGTCTGGGTACTTTGGCCATGCTGGCGGGCGGCAAGGCAAAAACCAGAAATATTGCTTTCCCTGATCATTTTGCCGGCATTGTGGCTGGGGAAGCAGTATCTGAGGAGAATCTTTTGGGCGTTATTAAGAGCTTAAAGTCTGGTACTACCGAGGTAATGATGCACCCTGGTACTGATAATAAACAGCTGATTCCGGATACTGGCTGGGATCATGATTTTGAGGCGGAATTTAGTGCCATGATTTCACCTGCTGTAATGAAGCTGGTTGAGGAGCAGAAGGTGGAAATAACCCATTTCCGTTCGTTGTGGGCTGAAAATTAAGGAGACAAAGGAACCTATGGATAAAATAACAATCATAGTTCCCTGCTATAACGAGCAGGAGGGTGTGGAGCAATTTTATACGGTGGTAACTGATGTCTTAAAGGATATAAATGACTGTGAGTTTAGTTATCTCTTTATAAATGATGGCAGTACCGATGATACCTTGCTTAAAATCAGGGAGCTGGCGGCTGCCCATAATGATGTATCATACGTTGGCCTTTCCAGAAACTTTGGCAAGGAGCCTGCTATGATGGCGGGACTTGATTATGCGGAGGGCGATGCGGTTATTATTATGGATGCTGATTTACAGCATCCACCACAGCTCATTCCGGAAATGATCGACTGGTGGCACAAGGGCTACGATGATGTATGTGCCAAACGTACCGGCCGTGAGGATGAGGCATGGCTTAAAAGGACGGCGGCCAATCTGTTTTATTCGGGAATGGACTCTGTTTCAAAGATTAAGCTGCAGCGGGATGTGGGAGATTTCCGTCTTTTGGATAAGCGTTGCGTGGCAGCTTTGCGGCTTATGCGTGAGAACCAGCGGTTTACCAAAGGAATGTATACTTGGGTGGGATATAGAAAGAAGGAAATCCCTTTCCATGTTCAACCAAGAGCCTATGGTAAAACCACCTGGAATTATCTGTCATTGTGCAATTTAGCCATAGAGGGTGTAACTTCTTTTACCACGGCACCACTTAGAATGACCACCATGTTGGGCATGGGGGTTTCAGTTCTGGCCCTGGGGTATATGTGCTTCGTGCTTTTTAACGCTTTGTGCTATGGTGATCCGGTGGCAGGGTATCCTACACTGATTACGGTTATGCTGTTTTTGGGTGGAGTGCAGCTTCTGTCCTTGGGAATTATTGGTGAATATCTTGGCAGAGTGTTTACTGAGAGCAAGCACCGTCCGGCGTATCTGGTGGATGAATATAACGGTATTAAGGTTATATATGATAGTCCGGTAAAAAAGCCGGAGGTAACTAAGAGTTAAGGAGTGTAAGGTTTTGTCACAGGATAAAAATAATAATTGGCAAACAGGCCTGATACTGGCGGGGCTGTTTTTACTGATGCTGATGCTTAATATATTGATGCCTCTACATCGTGATGATTATGATTATTCAATGATTTATACTACAGCTGTTCATATAGTAAATTTTGATGATGTGCTCCGTTCGTGCTATGTGCATTATATGTTGCATGGTGGACGTATGTTTACGGTATTTTGTCTTGATTTGTTCCTATGGCTGGGGAAAATATGGTTTGATATTGCCAATGCTTTGATGTTTGTTGCTTTGGTGGTTCTTCTGTACTTCCATGCCCACCGTGAAATTAAACTTTTCGGGGAGCCAGTGATGGTAGCCATTGCCAGCCTTTTGGCATGGTTGTCATTCCCGCATTTTGGTGAAGTAGCTATCTGGAAAAGCGGTTCCACTGTTTATTTATGGTCTGCAGTGCCTGTGGCCCTGTTTTTGCTCCCATATAATCTCTCGCTGAAAAAAGGAGAGTCCGTCCTTAAGGGCTGGATGGTTATTCCTATGCTGTTGCTGGGCGTAATTGCCGGTTGGTCGGTGGAAAATCTGGCTGTTACGGTGGTGGGAGTTACTGCTCTTATAAGCTGGCACTTTTACAAAAAGCATAATCTGCTTAGCTGGATGTCTGCTGGCTGCTTTGGTGCCCTGATTGGACTGATTGGTCTGGTGGCGGCACCAGGCAATTTTGTCCGTTATGATGACCAGGGACAGGGTAAGGGGGTTCTGACCCACATAGGCAACCAGTTTGCCGGCAATGGAGAAATGGTTCTCTACATTTTGCCTATAATACTAGCTCTTCTTATTGCCTGGAGGATTTTTAAAATAGTTTTGGCGGAAAAGAAGGGCATTACACTGAAAGCTGTGGACAGCAGGATAACTGTTGGTCAGTGGATTCTTCTAGGGCTTATTGTACTTTTGGTTATTTCTTATTTCAATGGCAGCTTTGTGGCCTGGGCACTTAGAGATGCCCTTTATAGCGGTGTTATGGTGCCAGTTGGCTTGACTGACCCTAAGGTATTGGATAAGGTAAATAACATCTTCCGGGGCTTTGAGGAAATGGCCATTTACTGGTTTATTATTTTCTTTATTTATGCCATTGTTAAAAAGAGACTGGGACTGTCCAAGGAGAATATTAAGCTCCTTACCGAAAATGTTAAGGCAAAGGAAATTTGGGACACCTATGAATCTGTAAGATATGCAGGAATGATGCTGGTACTGGCACTGTTAAATAATATGGTAATGATGGCGGCACCAACCTTCCCGGCACGGGCAACCTTTAGCTCTGTGTGCATGATTATTATCGCGGCTATCGCTGTGTTCAGGGAGCCTGTCATTCGTCGGTATTATGAAAAATACACAGCCAAGCTGTTATACGCCGGTGCCTTTGGTATAGGCCTGTTCACTGTTTCAGCAGCTACTTTGGTGATGTATACTATGCAACAGGAGCACAATGCCCGTATTGCTATTGTGGAGGAAGCTGCTGCCAAGGGTGAGCCTATTGCCTATATGGAGCCTATTAAGATGACAAACAGGGCGCTGCGTCATGTGTTCTTTGTGGATTTTGATAACGGTGTTACCAAATATGGTTTATGCAAGTTCTATGGTATAGAGGATATTAAGGTCTTAAAGGACGAAAAAAAATAAGGCTGCCTTCATAGTTTAACTATTAATAATATCGAAAAAAGGACAGTTGATTCATCTTTTTGATGAACAGACTGTCCTTTTAGTATTGAGAAATGGTTTTCGATTACTCTTTGGCCTGAAGAAGAATCGGATTAAGTACCTCATCCTCTGGGGTTACGTACAGAGTATTTTGATTTGTGAAGATTACGAATCCCGGCTTGGCACCGGATGGCTTTTTCACAAAGCGGCAGCGGGTATAGTCCACTGGCACCTTGGAAGAGCCGGCTGCCTGACTGAAATGTACTGCCAAATAGGAAGCCAGAAGCAATGTGTCCTCAGAAGGATCATCACCATCACAGCGGATAATAACATGGGAGCCGGGGATTTCCTGGGTATGCAGCCATATATCCCCCGGATTGCTTATTTTAAAGGTGAGACGGTCATTTTGGTAATTGTTCTTGCCTACCAGAATTATGGTGCCATCAGGGGCAGTGAACTTAAATGGCTGGGACTGCTTAACAGAGGCATGCTTCTTTAAATTTTCCCTCAGAATATTATTGGTGATAAGCTCCGTCTTGATGTCATTTATCTCTGCAAGGGAGGTGGAGGCTTCAAGGGAGGTTTCGATAGAAGCAAGGTATTTTATGTCATCAATGCACTTTTCCAGCTGCTTTTCTAAAAGCTCCTTGCCTCTTTTCAGCTTATCGTATTTTTTGTAATAGGCCTGGATATTTTCGCTGACGGAGAGGCGCTGGTCCATGGCGATGGAGATTTCTTCCCCCTGCTCGCTGTAAATATTCGTGAGGGTTACAACGGCATCCTCACGATCGTGAAGCTGGTATTGAAAGGTCATCAGATTATCAGCTTTTATGCGGTAGTCCTCGGCATTGTCAGCTGCCGCAATATCATCCTTCAGTTTATCCACCTTATGCTGGGCCCGGCTGAGTTCATTTTTGATGAGCTTTTTAAAACGGTCACGGTCCGGTAGCTGGAAGCTGCCGGCGATACTGGAGGCCTTGGCAAGCATTTCACTTATGGTCGTAAATTTTACAATCGTGTCGTTAATGTAGAAATGCAGTGGAAATGAAGCCGTAGCCAGCAGCTTTTGATTCGCATCTACCACAAGGCAGGCTTCGCCGCAAGGTTCTTTAAAGGCGTCCTTTATTTCCTTCAAGGCATTATTAAGTGAGGCAAAGTCACTTTCATCCATTTCAGCTACTAACTGGTTGTGGGGGAGCCCGGCCAAATAGGCGGCTTCCTTTGCTGTAACAGGGCCAAAGCCAAGGCAGGTATCAAGAATGGCCTTGCTGAGTTTTAAGTCACCTTTGACCTTGATGGCAGTAACCACATCATCAACAGGGCATTCAAGAAGATTCATTTTATCCTGTACAGGAGGCAAAATATATGGATCTCCCGGCAGGACAGTTCGAATGCGGCTTGAGTTGGCTCCTACCCTGCGAAGTACGTCGATGATGTTATCATCCTGTACCAGAATAATGTTGCTGTATTTGCCCATAAGCTCAACTATCAGAGATTTTGTAACGATTTGCCCTCCGGCAGCCAGTACATCCATGTCCAATATGATAATACGGTCAAGGCTGTGTTGATATACCCTGGCTATACGGGCGGTTTCAATATGCTTGCGGAGAACCATGCAGAACATAGGCGGCTCTGGTGGATTATCCGGTGCTTTTTCAATAATATGAACAGCAGGGTTTTGGGGATTGATTGAAATATGAACCAAATAATTTTTCCCGGGCTGTCGTACAGACAGAATGACAGACTGCTTATTTGGCTGATTTATCTTGTCTATGCGGCCACCTGTAATAGCTCTGTCCAACTCAATGGCAAGTGGATGCATAGAAATACCATCTAAACTCATAAGAGAATACCTCCATAGAAAACTAAATAAAGGATATCATTTCAGTCTATTACGGTCAAATCAGATGATATCAGGATAATGTGGTATGCGTATAAAATTATATATAAAAATTTATATAAGAAATTTATATAAAACTGGTAGAAATATGTAACTATCTAACGTAAACCTATTGATTTATACTGAAAACAAGTGAAACATACCCAAGATATACTCAAAAAACGGGTAAATAATAAAAAATCATGTGTAATTTACTAAAATTTTATTGAAAAATTTATATGCTCAATGCTATAATGGGAGTGTAAAAAAGAGATCGGAATGAAGGGTAAGGAAGATACCCATAAGGTGAAAACTAAAATTTTATATTATAAATGATGTGTTATTTAGGGGGAAATGACATGGTTAAAATCAAGTTGGGCTACGCGCCTACCAGACGCAGTATCTTCAGTGCTCCGGATGCAGTTAAGTATCGTGGATTAACCCGACAGCGCCTTGAGGAGTTGGGCGTTGAATTTGTTGATATTGATGATATCAACGAGGAAGGGCTTCTTTACGATGAAAATGATCGTTTAAAGATAGTTGAGAAATTTAAGAGAGAAAAAATCGACGGATTGTTTTTGCCTCATTGCAATTTTGGTACTGAGTATTTATGTGCACGCCTTGCCAAAGACATGAACGTACCAGTTCTTCTTTGGGGACCTCTTGATGAGCGTCCTGAACCAAATGGTGTTCGCCTTCGTGATACCCAGTGCGGTTTGTTTGCAACGGGTAAGGTGCTCCGTCGTTTTCAGGTGCCATTTACCTATATGACCAACTGCCGCCTCAGCGACCCTGTTTTCGAGAGGGGAATCAGAGATTTCCTGGCAGTATGCAATATAGTAAAGACATTTAGAAATATTCGTATTCTCCAGATTGCACCGCGTCCTTATGATTTCTGGACCACCATGTGCAACGAAGGGGAGCTGCTGGAAAAGTTCAATATTCAGTTGGCTCCTATTCCAATGCCTGAGCTTATGGATGCCGTAAAGAAAGCCAAGGAAGAAGGCACCGAGGTTAAGAAGGTGGTTGCTTACTGCCGTGAGAAAATGGAAATCAAGGTTAAGGACGATGAGCTTGAGAACGTGGCAGCTCTCAAGGTGGGTATGTCCAACCTTATAAAGAAATATGGCTGTAATGCAGCAGCAATTCAGTGCTGGAATGCACTTCAGTCTGAGCTGGGCATTATGCCTTGTGCAGCCAATGCACTGTTAAATGATGAAGGTATTCCGGTGGTTTGTGAGACCGATATTCATGGCGCTATTACTGCACTTCTGGTGGAGGCAGCAGGCATGGGCGAAACCCGTTCCTTCTTTGCTGACTGGACTATTCGTCATCCTGATATTGAAAATGGTGAGCTGTTACAGCATTGTGGTCCTTGGCCAATTTCTATTGCCAAGGAAAAAGCTCAGCTCACATATCCATTAGCATTTGACCATCCAGGTTCCCTTACAGCTGAGGCACGTCATGGTGATGTAACCCTTTGCCGCTTTGATGGTGATAACGGCGAATACTCCATGCTTCTGGGTAATGCCAAGGGCGTTGAGGGACCACGCTGCATGGGTACATATCTCTGGATTGAAGTTGAAAATATTAAGCGCTTGGAGGCAAAAGTGGTTGAAGGCCCATATATCCACCATTGCGTAGGTATTCATAAGAATGTTGTGCCTGTACTTTATGAGGCATGTAAATATATTGGGGTAAAGCCGGATCTTTACGACCCAATAGAGGAAGAGGTTAAAGCATATTTGAGAGGTGAGTGAGCTATGAATCTTGAAGCAAAGGCTTTGGATATCCGCAAGGATATTATCGAGCTGATTTATAGCGCAGGATGCGGCCATATTGGTGGCGACCTTAGTGTTACCGACATTTTGGTGGACCTGTACTATAAACAGATGAATGTTGATCCAAACAAAATGGACGATCCGAACAGGGACCGTTTTGTTCTGAGCAAGGGACATTCTGTGGAGGCTCTTTATTGTGTGCTGGCTGACCGTGGATTTTTTGACAAGAAGGAGCTTTTTGATACTTATTCCAAGTATTTGTCAAAGTACATCGGCCATCCTAATAACAAGATTAACGGTGTGGAAATGAATACCGGTTCCCTGGGTCATGGCTTATCCGTGGCTGTGGGTATGGCTATGGCCGGTAAAATGGATAAGCGTGATTATCGCGTTTATGCAGTTATGGGCGATGGCGAGATGGCAGAGGGTTCCAATTGGGAGGCCATTACTGCCGGTGCTCATTACGGCTTGGATAATCTTACTGCCTTTGTTGATCGCAACAGACTTCAGATTTCCGGTACTACCGAGGAGGTAATGACCGCAGATGATCAGGAAGATCGTTGGGCTGCATTTGGCTGGAATGTAATTTCCATTCCCGGCAACAATATGGAGGCTATCGATAACGCAGTGGAGCTGGCTAAGCATACCAAGGGCAAGCCAACTGTGATTATTGCAAATACGACTAAGGGCTGTGGCGTTTCCTTCATTGAAAATAAGGCTGCATGGCATCATAAGGTTCCTACTGAGGCTGAATATCAGCAGGCCATTAAGGAGCTTGATGAAAGGAGGGCCAAGTTATGAACAAGATAGCTAATAAGCAGGTTATTAATGATGTCCTCTTGGAAGAATCTGCAAAGGATAAGGATATCGTTGTTCTGTGCAGTGACTCCAGAGGTTCTGCGGGAATGAAATCCTATGCTGAGCAGCGTCCGGAGCAGTTCGTGGAAGTAGGTATCGCTGAGCAGAATTTGGTGGGCATTTCCGCAGGCCTGGCTGCATGTGGCAAGAAGCCTTTTGCTGTATCACCTGCCAGCTTCCTTTCTACAAGAAGTATGGAGCAGGCCAAGGTGGATGTGGCATATTCCAATACTAATGTAAAGCTAATCGGTATCAGTGGTGGCGTAAGCTACGGAGCCTTGGGCATGACTCATCATTCTGCAACTGATATTGCAACTATGGGCTCTATGCCTAATATGCGGGTTTATCTCCCAAGTGATCGCTTCCAGACTGAGGCTTTGATAAGAAGTGTGTTAAAGGATGAAAAGCCTGCATATATTCGCATTGGCCGTAATGCTGTTGAGGATGTATACGAAGAGGGCAATGTTCCTTTTGAACTGGATAAGGCTACCTTGGTTAAGGATGGTACAGATGTTACCATTATAGCCTGCGGTGAGCTGGTGGGGGATGCCAAGGCTGCAGCTGAGGAATTGGATGGCAAGGGTATTTCCACAAGAGTTCTTGACATGTACTGTGTAAAGCCAATAGATAAGGATGCAATTATCAAGGCTGCCAAGGAAACTAAGCTGATAGTTACTGTGGAGGAGCACACCATGTATGGTGGCATGGGATCCATGGTGGCACAGATTACTGCAGCCAATGCTCCTGTCAAGGTGATAAATCTGACTTTGCCGGATGCCCCAGTGGTAACTGGTAAATCAAGAGAAATATTCAAGTATTATGGCCTTGATGCAGAAGGTATTGTTAAAACAGTAACGGAGCAGCTGTGATATGGCCAAATACATTTTAGGAATTGATCAGAGTACCCAGGGAACCAAGGTTCTGCTCTTCGATGAAAATGGCAAGGCTGTATGTCGCGTGGACAAGGGTCATCGTCAGATAGTGGATGAACGGGGCTGGGTAGAGCATGATCCTGAAGAAATCTGGAAAAATCTTCTGGAAATTACCAAGGAGCTTTTAAGTGAAACCAAGGTCGGTTGCAAGGATATTGCTGCTGTTGGAATCAGCAACCAGCGGGAAACAGCAGTAGCCTGGAACAGGGAAAGCGGAAAACCAGTGTACAACGCCATCGTGTGGCAGTGTGCCAGAGGCGCCGCTATCTGCCAAAGGCTGGACAAGGATGGCTTCGGTGAAAGGGTTAAGTCCCACACTGGACTGGCATTATCCCCATATTTTTCAGCTGCCAAGCTGGCCTGGATTATAGAAAATGTGGATGAAGCAAAATCCTTGATGGATCAGGATAAACTGGCCGTGGGGACCATGGACAGCTGGTTGGTATACAAGCTCACTGGCGGTAAGATGCACAAAACCGATTATTCCAATGCCTCCCGTACAGAGCTGTTTAATATCAACACGCTTAAATGGGATGAGGATATATGTAATTCCTTCGGTATAAAAGCCACGGCCCTACCTGAGGTTTGTGATTCCAACGCTCTTTATGGGGTTACGGATTTTGAGGGACTGTTCGGGGAACCGGTGCCAATTCATGGCGTATTTGGTGATTCCCATGCGGCCCTTTATGGTCAGGGATGCCATTTGCCGGGCATGGTTAAGGCCACCTATGGGACCGGATCTTCTGTTATGATGAACATTGGTTCAAAACCAATCAGCAGTCAAAAGGGACTGGTTACATCCCTTGCCTGGAGCCTTAATGGCAAGCCGGAATATGTTCTTGAGGGCAATATCAACTACACTGGAGCTTCCATTACATGGCTCAAGGATAATGTTGAGCTAATAGAAAGTGCGGCGGAAACGGCGGCTTTGGCCAAAAAGGCAAATCCTGCAGATAAAACCTACTTTGTTCCAGCTTTTTCTGGACTTGGTGCTCCTTATTGGGACAGCGAGGCTACGGGGATGTTTACTGGCATTACCCGTGTAACGGGGAAGTCGGAGTTGGTAAAAGCGGTGGTGGATTCCATAGCATATCAGATTTCCGATATTGCCACTCTTATGGAGGAAGAATCGGGTAAGACACTGAAGGGACTGCGGGTAGATGGTGGTCCTACCAGAAATGATTATCTGATGCAGTTCCAGGCCGACATTTTAGATAGGCCAGTGGAGGTTCCGGATTCCGAGGAGCTTTCTGCCATGGGTGCTGCCTATGCTGCGGGAATTTCTGTAGGAATTTATGAAAATAAGAAGGTTTTTGACGGTATATCTCGAAATACTTATGTGTCGGGTATGGGTCAGGACCGTAGAGACCAACTTAAATCGGGTTGGGAGAGCTCAATAAGGAGAACATTGGCTCGTACATGATATTATTGGATTTAGCAGGGAGCCTAAACCTGATAAATCATAAACGTTTTCCAATTATATCTTAAAGGAGGAAAAAATAAGATGGGTAAGTTCAAGAAAGTTTTGGCAATAGTAGCATCTCTTTGCATGATGATGATGCTGATTGCTGGCTGCGGTGCAGACAAGAAAGCTGCTGATGGAGGGGATAAGGCTGCTCTTAAGGGAGGCGGCTCCAACATTATTTATATCATCACTCCATCTCATTCCAATCCATTCTTCAAGACTGAGGCTGATGCAGCAGCTGCAAAGGCAAAGGCTCTTGGTTATGAAGTAAAGATGGTATCTCATGATGACGATGCAACAAAGCAGTCTGAGCTGTTCGAGAATGCTATTTCCGACAAGGCTGCTGCAATTATCTGCGATAACGCAGGTGCTGATGCAACTGTAGCAGCTGTTAAGAAGGCTCGTGAGGCTGGCATCCCTACTTTCCTGATTGACCGCGAGATTAATGCTAGCGGTGTTGCAATCTCCCAGATTGTAGCAAACAACTATCAGGGTGCAAAGGCTATTGCTGAGGCATTCGTTGAGAAGATGGGTGAAAAGGGCGAATATGCTGAGTTACTCGGTAAGGAGTCCGACACTAATGCAGGCGTTCGTTCCAAGGCATTCCATGAGGTTATTGATCAGTACAAGGACATGAAGATGGTTGCTCAGCAGACTGCAAACTGGGAGCAGACGGAAGGTTTCCAGAAGACTGAGACTATTCTCCAGTCCAACCCTAACATCAAGGGTATCATCTGCGGTAACGACACCATGGCTGTTGGTGCTGTAGCAGCTGTTAAGAATGCAGGCCTCCAGGGCAAGATTGCTATTATCGGCGTTGATGGTTCCGATGAGGCTGCTGCTGCAATTAAGGCTGGCGATATGACCGGTACTGCACTGCAGCAGGCTGCAAAGATCGCTGAAATGGCAGTTGAGCAGGCTGATAAGTACCTCAAGACTGGTTCCACTGGTCTCGATGAGAAGCAGCTTGTAGACTGCATTGCAATTACTGCAAAGAATGTTGATAAGCTCAAGACTTTCGTATACAAAGAGTAATTCTTAAGGTATAAAAAGCAAAGGTGAGGGTGGACAATAGGCGGTTCACCCTCTTTCCTTAGAAAATTGGAAAACGAGGAGTATACAATTATGAAGAAGAGAATTAGCTTAATTTTAATGATCTGTCTGGTAATGGTATTTTCTCTCACTGGCTGCGTTAAGGTAGTGCAGATCGGTCATGAGGATGAGGTTACCGGCAACAAGGCATTTAATGCTGCTGAGTCCGTTGAGGCTATTTGGGAGTCCCAGGCGGTTCCAGAGCTGAAGGAAAAGGCAGTAGAGCTGCCAAAGCTTCTTACTGAGGCTAATGGCACTTTAAAGTCCGTAGCAAGCAAGTACGGCAAGTATTCCATGGGTGATTCCGGTGAGCTGAGCTTTGTAGTAAAGGGCAAGGGTCAGGTTACTGAAGTTAACACCGAAAAGAAAGCTGGTTATATGGTTGTTCAGTTGGATGGCTATGATGGGCCAATGGTGGTTAAGCTCCAGATCGGCAGCGTATTCAAGGGCGCAGCTATCCGTGACAGCCTGAGCTTTATTAAGTACGAAGATTACACCAATCAGGTAGATTGGGCTAAAATATCACAGAGCATTCATGATGTTGTGGCAAAGGATGTAATTGCCCCTGCAAAGGTTACTGAGCTTAAGGGCAAGACCATCGAATTCACTGGTGCATTCACTGTTGATAAGCCAGATGAAATTCTTGTAACCCCAGCAGAATTAATTGTTAAGTAAAGGAGGCAACTGCAAATGGCAGTCAATATAACAAATGGGCCTGATGTTTGCCTTCATGCTGAAAAAATCAGCAAGATTTATCCTGGTACCAAAGCCTTGGATGAGGTTTCCTTCAATGTGTACAAGGGAAAGGTAAACGTACTCATCGGTGAAAATGGTGCTGGTAAATCCACCCTTATGAAAATCATAGCCGGAATTGAGCAGGAGTCTGAAGGCGAGCTGTTCATGGGTGAGGAGAAGGTTCATTTTGATGATGTAACTGAGGCCAGAGAACATGGTATCGGCATTATTCATCAGGAGCTGAATTTGTTCCCTAACCTTGCGGTATATCAGAATATTTTTATGGCCAAGGAGCGCAAAAAGGGCACCGTTGGTCTGGACAATGAATATCATGTAAAGGAAACCAAGCGGATAATGGAAAAGCTCCAGCATCCAATTGATCCTTATACTATCGTAGGCGATCTGCGCGTAGGCCAGCAGCAGATGATTGAGATTGCCCGTAATCTGATTCAGGATGATCTTAAAATCCTGATTATGGATGAGCCTACATCCTCCCTTAGTGAGCAGGAGGTACAGGTTCTCTTTAAGATTATGCGTGAGCTGACAGCAGAAGGTATTTCCATCGTCTATATTTCCCATCGTCTTGAAGAAATCATGCAGATTGGTGATTATGTAACTGTTCTTCGTGATGGTAAGCTGGTTGATAGTGCAGCCGTTAAGGACATTGATATTTCCTGGATTGTGCAAAAAATGGTAGGTAAGGGAAAGAGCTATCCTAAGCGGGCTGGTAATATTGATTGGTCTAAGCGGGAGACTGTTCTTGAGGTTAAGGATTTGTCACTGCCTAAGAAGGGTGGCGGCTGGCTCCTTGATAAGGTCAGCTTCCAGCTTAAGAAGGGTGAAATCCTTGGTATTTACGGACTTATGGGTGCCGGACGTACTGAGATATTCGAGTGTATTATGGGTCTTCGCCCAGAGCACACCGGTGAGGTTATACTTAACGGTGAGACCTTGAAGATTAACAGTATCACCGAGCAGATCGACCGCGGCTTTGCCCTTATTCCGGAGGACAGACAGCGCGAAGGTCTTGTTCAGACTATGGACATTGGTAAGAATCTGTCCTTGTCCAGCTTGAAAAATTATGCTAAGGGAATTTTCCTCAAGAGTAATGAGGAAGAATCCAATATTGACAAGATAATCGATGAAATCCACATTAAGGTTGCTGATAAGCGCCTGCCAATTCTTTCCCTGTCTGGTGGTAATCAGCAGAAGGTAGTTATTGGTAAGGGCATCATGACTAATCCAAAGATTCTTCTTCTGGATGAGCCATCCCGTGGTATCGATATCGGTGCCAAAACAGATGTATTTGAAATAATGAATCATTTCGCCGATGCAGGTCTTTCATTATTGGTTGTTTCCTCTGAGCTGGAGGAGATTAAATCCATTGCAGACCGCATCATCGTTCTCTCCAACGGTATCAAGACTGCAGAGCTTGCAGGAGATGAAATCACTGAGGACAGACTGGTTATGGCTTCCTATGAGGGGCATAACTCTGGGAAGAAGAATTAAAGAAGGGTGGATAACTTAAAATGTTTAAAGATAAAACATCATTGATGATGACCCTCCTGAAGGGCCGTACCTTGATTGTATTGGTGCTCCTGCTGATTTTCTTCAGCGTTGCAAATGAGAATTTCCTTTCTACTAATACCTTGCTGCTGTTGGCTAAGCACGTAGCACTCTATGGTATTTTGGCTATTGGCATGACCTACGTAATTATTACGGGCGGTATCGACTTGTCAGTAGGTGCCGTGGTTGGTTTGGCCGGCATGATTGCCGGCGGTATGATTCAGAATGGTGTAACTCTCCAGTTTGCCGGAGTAACCCTTTACTTCAGCGTTCCAATGGTAGTTATTCTCACCATTATCGTCGGTGCTTTTATTGGTTGGCTAAATGGTATCATCATTACCAAATTTGGTGTAGCTCCATTTATTGCAACCTTGGGTACCATGTACATGGCCCGTGGTTGGGCAATGCTTCACTCCAACGGTGCAACCTATTCCAGCCTTGCTGGTAATGAGGCTCTGGGAAATACTGGCTTCAGCTTCTTCGGCAGGCGTATTGCTGAGATTCCTGTTGGTGCTTTGATTTTGGTGGTAATTGCTATTATCGCTCATATCCTTTTGAAAAAGACCGTATTTGGCTGGCACATCTTTGCCATCGGTGGTAATGAGAAGGCTGCAAAGCTTTCCGGTGTAAAGGTTGATAAGGTTAAAATCCTGGTATACATTTTCTCTGCAGTATGCGCCGCTATCGTAGGTCTTATTACTGCATCCCAGCTGGAGGCAGCACATCCTGCCACCGGTGAAACCTGGGAAATGAACGCCATTGCTGCGGCTGTACTTGGTGGTACTTCCATGGCTGGTGGTATCGGTACTATTGGCGGAACCATCGTCGGTGCTTTCGTTATCGGTGTTATTTCCGATGGTATGGTTATGTGCGGTGTATCAGAGTTCTGGCAGATGATTATCAAGGGCCTTGTAATTATCCTGGCCGTAATTATCGACCAGTTCCAGCGCAATATGGAGGCTAAAATGGCTCTCCAGGCCCGCAACGAGTCCAAGGACTAATTTGAAAGCAGAAAGCTACGAGGCGATTATTATGAAAAAAACTGGTATTTTAAATGCTGACCTTTCCTATCTGGTTGCTGGTTTAGGTCACAAGGATTTGGTTATGATTGGTGATGCCGGGATGCCGATTCCTGACGGCGTCACTATTGTAGATATGGCACTTGTTCCTGGAATTCCAACATTTAAGCAGACCCTTGATGCCCTGCTTACTGAGATGGAAGTAGAATACTATTTTTTGGCAGATGAGATGGACGATAAAAATCCGGAGCTTAAGGCTTATGTTGGAGAGAAGCTCCCTGGTATTGAGCATGAATCCATGCCTCATGATGCTTTAAAGGAATTTTCTGCACAGGTGAAATTCGCTATCCGTACCGGTGAGTTTAGTCCTTATGCAAATGTTATTTTGAGGGCAGGAGTAGTATTTTAAAGGGGACTGCTATGAAGGTAAATATAAAGAAAATCAGTGAATTATCTGGTTTTTCTGTAGCAACGGTTTCCAATGCCCTTAGTAACAAGCGGGGAGTAAATAAGGATACAGCTGAAAAAATAATCAAGATAGCCCGGGAAAACGGGTATATCAAGGATGAAAAAATAAAGCGAATCAAGATGGTTACTTACCGCGACAGTGGAGAGGTCTTTACTGAATCACCATTTTTTTCCACCCTGCTGGACAGTATTGAGGCTGAAAGCAGGCGCTCGGGCTACGATGTTTCTATTGTCAATCTTTACCGACATCATAGCGATTTTGAGGACAATGTCCGTGATCTTTTTAATGACACAGCGTCGGCGGTATTGCTGGTGGGCACCGAAATGAATGAGGAGGATGCCCGAATCTTTAAGGATGCCAGCATTCCGCTGGTAATGGTGGATAATTATTTTGAATCTCTGAATTTTGATACTGTTCTTATGGATAATGAAGATTCTGTAGCAAGGGCAGTAAAGTATCTTCTGGAGAATGGCCACACCAAAATTGGCTATCTCCAGGGGGATACCCGTATCAGAAACTTCATTGCCAGGGGACGGAGCTTTACCAGGACATTGTGGGAAAATGGTTTCAGTCTGGACAAGAATCTGGTGTTTAATGTAAAACCAAATGTGGTGGGGGCCTTTGAGGGGCTGAACCGTTACATTGCAGAAGGCAGAGAAATGCCGACCGCTTTTTTTGCTGATAATGATATGATTGCTTTAGGGGCCATGCAGGCACTGCAGAAAAACGGATTTTCAATCCCTGAAGACGTATCTATAATCGGCTTCGATGACATTACTTTGGGAGAGGCCTTCTCTCCTGGACTTACCACCATAAGTGTGGATATCAAGGCCATGGGACGCCTTGCTGTTCGTCGTCTGGTGGAGCAGATACAAAACCGCGACGAGGCCCATTCATGTACCAGACTTTATAATAATCTGGTTATCAGGGGCAGCGTGGGTAAATTGAAAAAATAAGGTGATTATATGAAGATTGCAGTTATTGGCTCAACAAATATGGATGTTGTATCCTACACTGATAAAATTCCTGAGGCTGGTGAGACGAGGGAAGCCACTGGCTTTCATACCGCTTGCGGTGGCAAGGGGGCGAATCAGGCTGTGGCTGCCGGCAAATTAGGTGCAGATGTAATGATGGTTACAGCGATTGGCGATGATCTTTTCGGTGAAAAGTCCATGGATAATTTCCTGGAGAATAACATCAATACAGATTATGTTTGGACTGCCACTGGTGTAGCCAATGGTGTGGCAACTATTTTGGTTGATGAGTCTTCACAGAATCGTATTCTCATTCATAAGGGGGCCAATGCCTGCCTTACTCCTGAGGTCATTGAGGATGCTGAGGAGGCTTTGAAGGAATGTGGACTTATAGTGTTGCAGCTGGAGGTTCCGTTGGAGACGGTTTACGCCGCCATTGACATGGGCAAAAAGCACAATGTGCCAGTTCTCCTTAACCCGGCTCCAGCCAGCAAGGAGCTTTCTATTGAGAAGGCTTGTCTTTGTGATTTCTTCGTTCCTAATGAAACTGAGCTGTCTATTCTGACTGGTATGCCAACCAATACTCTTGAGGAGATTAAGGCTGCTGCTCAGACCTTGGTGGATAAAGGCTTAAAGAATGTAATCGTTACTATGGGTTCCAAGGGATCCATGTGGCTTACCAAGGATGATTATCTGGTAGTACCAGCTGTTAAAGTCGATGCAGTGGATACCACTGGTGCCGGTGATTCCTTTATTGGTTGCTTCGTGGAGAACTACTCCCGTACCCAGAATATTCCGGAGGCTATGAAAGAGGCTTCCCAGTACGCTTCTCTTAGTGTAACCCGCAAGGGTACTCAGGATTCATATCTCACAAGAGAAGAATTCGATAAGCTGAAGAAATAATAAAATATATGCAGACTCCCAGATGGTTAAAAATCATCTGGGAGTCTTTTAAAATATGGTCTGATTCTGTTTTTATGCTATTAAAAATAGACTAAAAAAACTTGGAAAATATAATGAATTTTTTTATAATATTAAGCGGAGGCATTTATACAAAAAAGACTGTAGGCACTCAATAGCGTCCACAGTCCTTTATTAATATATTTGCCTATTTATTCAAAATAAATTACAAAGGTTTCTTCGTAATCATAGGATTCATTGGATTATTACCGCCAGCGGCAGCTAATTCATCCAGTTCTTCCCAAGAAAGTTCCCTCTTTTGCTTGCGCATTTCATGGAGATGGGCCTTGAGACTGGTCTTAACATTGCTGAGGTGTGAAAAATCCGTATTCATTAATTCGTCCTGGATACTCATAATATTCACTCCCATCTTTTTAGTAGTTCTTATTTTACCATAACATACGACTCATGGGCAGGGATATTACAAAAAAATCTAAAAATTGTGGGGATTTACAATGAAAATATACTTCTACTTAGGGGTAGGCATTATTATTACGCTGATTGTAACATTGTTTGGCTATAGTGTTTATTTAAATAATCGTGGTGAAAATCAGATCGCCGAGCGCATGTCAAATCATCATCTGCCACTGACTGGTGTTAAAGTTCAGGAACGAAATTTAATGCCTGTTGTTGAACTGGATTTGGTAAACCTGTATTCAAAGGATATGACGGATGTAGTGGCTCTGGAGAATGGTCGGGTAATACAGTTGTTTGTCGAAAAAAATAGCCATGTTGACAGAGGAAATCCTATTATACAGCTGCTTGATGAGGATATACCGCTTAAGATACGACAGGCTAACAGTGATATTTTTGAGGCGGAAGCCCAGCTGGTAAAGGCAAGAAATGCCTATAACCGTTATAGCCAATTACTTGAAAGTCATGCTATTTCTCTGGAGAAATTCGACGAAGCGGAGGCTGCATACAAGGCAGCTCAGGCTCGACTGTCCAATTTTGAGGCGCAACGGGAGCAGCTTTTGGTAAGGCAGTCACGTGAAATTATAAATTCACCGATTGATGGTGAGGTATTAAGTCTTTATCATACGGTGGGAGCTTATGTTAAGGCTGGTACTCCGGTAGCTTTGGTAGGAGATTTTTCTCATCTTAATTTTACTTCCACATTAAAGGATACATATACCAAGCGCCTTTATGTGGGGCGGGAATTTGATCTTACCCTAAGAGACGGCGAGGGACTTAATAAATCCTATGGAGCAAATTTGTCTTCTGGAAATTTGGGGGAGGATCAGGTCTTTCGTGCAAAGGTGGAGAAGATTACCCCTGATTTAAATGAACCCGCCTCTATACGTCAGGTGGTATGGAGCATAGATAACAGGGTGGGCTTGCTGGAGCCTGGAGCATACAGCAAGCTATGCCTTCACTCCAATTTGCCACATAAATGCTTGTCGATACCAGTGGGAGCATTTACAGATGAAAATAAAACCCAGGTGGCTGTGATGGAGGAGGATGGCCGCTTGGCTGTACGGAATGTTGAAATCGGTGTAACCGATGGCAAATACGTTGAAGTAAAATCGGGACTTCAGGCTGGAGATATAGTTATTACTTCAGATACAGAGGGAATAGAGGAAGGAACGCAGATTGATATTGTATTGGAGGATAACTGATCATGACAGATGGTAGCAAATTATTTAGCCGGGCGGCTTTAGATAAACTACGTTCCCCGGACAGATTGGATGCCCTCTTGCCCATAACCACCCCTATTGGTTGGATGGGATTGTTGGCTGTGGGTTTACTGTTGCTGTCAGTTGTAATATGGTCAATTTTCGGTTCTCTCACTGTCAGGGCTGATGGTGTTGGAATGATTATTGATTATGGCGGTGTTACTAATGTTACCCATGTCGCAGGGGGAAAAGTGGCCGGTGTTTATGTGCGGGAAGGTTCCCAAATTAAGAAAGGGGATTTAATTGCCAGACTGGAGCACTCAGACCAGTCCGCGGACACCAATATTGCAAAGTTTGAATCAGAGTTGGCCAGCAATATGCGTGATACCTCCAGTCAGGTATATCAGTATCGGGCAAAGCTGTATAAGCAGCAAATGGCCAGGGATGTGACCAGTGATTATGATGGTGTAGTAGATGAAGTGATGGTTCGTAAGGGGAGTATTATTGATAGTGGCAGTCCTATCTGTAGTGTTCGGCTTACCCAAAAGAATGCTGATTTAATGGGAGTGCTGTATGTTCCGGTGGACAAGGGTAAACGCATAGAAACCGGTCAGACTATTCAGATAGTACCAAGCGGCGTTGATGCGCAGGAATCCGGAAGCCTGGTGGGGGTAGTGCGCACTGTATCCAGCTATCCTGTATCCTTAAAGTCAGTTGAACAGCAGATTGGCAATCCGGAATTGTCTCAGCGTCTTATGTCCAGCGGACAGGGGGCAGTAATGGAGGTGCGTTTCATACTTGTAAGGGATGAAAATTCTCCTTCAGGGTATTTGTGGACCTCTGTAGTGGGACCTCACAGACCAGTGTCAGCAGGTAGCTTTTGCACTGGTTCTATTATTATTGAACGCCGTCCTCCTATTGAAAAAGTATTTTATAAAATCAGCCAATGGCTGCGGAATAGGTGAGTCATATGGCCTTTGAGTTCTTAAATAAACTTCATATTGGACAGGGAAATCGGGTAAAGGTGCCAACCATATTGCAGATGGAGGCCACCGAGTGCGGTGCCGCATGTTTGGCCATGATATTGGCTCATTATGGCTTGTGGATTCCCCTAGAAAAGCTGCGGGCTGAATGCGGTGTAAATCGTGATGGTAGCAAGGCCAGCAATATGTTGCGGGCGGCAAAAAGGCGTAATTGTGAGGTTCACGGTTATAGCTGGGATGCGGAAAATATACGTGAAGAGCCGGAGTATCCTCTGATTATTCATTGGGAATTCAATCATTTTGTGGTTCTGGAGGGAATCATTAATGACAAGGTATATTTGAATGACCCGGCTCTAGGACGCCGTACTGTGGACTGGGAGGAGTTTCTCTATTCGTACACGGGAATTGCCCTTGCCATTAAGCCAGGCCCTAATTTTAAGCCAGAGGGGCATCGGTACAATGTATTTAAGGCTGTGGGAGAAAAGCTGTGGCAGGACAAATGGGGAATGTGTTTCCTCATTTTGCTAGGTTTTTTTATGATTATTCCTGGATTGGCATCACCAGTTTTCAGCCAGATATTTTTGGATGAAATATTAACTAATAAACACCCGGATTGGATGCCGAATTTATGCTTGGCTATGACGATATCCTTTGTGGTGTCGGCGGTGTTGACTTGGCTTCGTTCCGTGCTTTTGACCTACTGGCAGCGGAAATTGACATTGGCAGATTCTTCCAGTTTTTTCTGGCATTTATTGAGATTGCCTATGCAGTTCTTTCATCAGCGATATGCTGCGGAGGTGGCAGGGCGCATCAGCATGAATGAGGCTGTGGCAGGAGTTTTATCCGGCAGTGCTGCTACTGCAGTGTTGGATGGATTTGTAGCACTATTCTTTTTATTGCTGTTATTACAATACAACGTTACTCTTACCCTTATTGGTATTATATTTCTATTGATGAATATTGGGGTTCTTCTGCTGACACGCCGACACCTAACGGATTTGACCATGCGCATACAGCAGGATGCAGGCAAGGAATATGGTGTAAGTATAAATGGTCTCACCATGATTGACAGTATCAAGGCCAATGGTAATGAAGGCGATTTCTTCATGAAATGGGCGGGATACAGGGCAAAGGTATTAAATGGTATGCAGGAGACCCAAATCTGGATGTTGTCCGTGACCATGCTGCCCACCCTGTTATCTGGCTTGAATGGAGCTCTTATAATGACCTTTGGTGGCTTTTCCATTATGGATGGAGCCATGACGGCAGGTATGTTCGTAGCCTTTCAGCATTTAATGACGAATTTTCAGGCTCCTGTAAATAATCTGACTGGTCTTTATACCAGCCTTCAGACTACTGAAATGCAGATGCAGAGACTTAATGATGTGCGGAGCTATGGTATTGATACACTAAACTATCCAGATGGAGAAGAATATAGCTTTGGTACCAATCCATCAGAAGGAATATCAAATATTGAAGCAAAAAAGCGGTTGTCCGGTGAGCTGACCATGGAGCATGTATCATTTGGTTACAGTCCGTTGGAGCCACCATTATTACAGGATTTTAATCTTCATTTAAAGCCGGGACATTGGGTGGCCATCGTGGGCTCATCCGGCAGTGGTAAATCCACGGTAGCCAAGCTCATTACGGGATTATATGAGGAATGGGATGGACAGGTGCTTTTTGATGGTAAACCCCGTCGCCAAATACCCCGCAATGTAATAACCTCATCCTTGGCAGCTGTGGACCAGGACATCTTTCAGATAACTGGAACTGTAGCACAGAATATATCGCTTTTTGATGACTCCTTAAGGCAAAGTGATATTATACATGGAGCAATGGATGCCTGCATCCATGATGATATCCTTCAGCTGGATGGCGGATATGATGCCAGGGTGGCAGAAAGTGGACTGAATTTTAGCGGAGGACAGCGTCAACGACTGGAAATAGCCCGGGCGTTGGCAGTTAATCCTTCCCTGTTAATACTGGATGAAGCTACCAGTGCTTTGGATCCGGTTGTTGAGGAGCAGGTGCTTACAAATATCCGACATCGTGGCTGCTCCTGTGTTATTATTGCGCATCGCCTGTCTACTATTCGGGACGCAGATGAAATAATTGTTCTTGAAAATGGTCAAGTGGTGGAGAGGGGACGTCATCGTGATATGATGAAGCACGATGGCCCGTATCGTAGATTGATTGAAGAACGGGACAGTAAATAATATTTTTAGTGAGTTGTGATATATGGAACTACAAGCTGGAAAACGCTGGCGATTAAAAAATGAAGATGAATATTTGCTGGTGCAGCAGGGCGTGGTTGAAGTCTATGCCGTTACGGCAAGTCAGGAATCATATCGTCAGGAATACCTTTTTCTATTAAAGGCGGGACAGGCAGTTTTTCCCGCATTTGATGAATTTGGGGAAATAGATATACTCATATATGCGCTGGAGGACTGTCAGCTTCAAGTAGAAAAATTAGCTAACATCTCCAAGGAAGCCTTGTACCCGCAAATGCAGGACTGGTTTAAGCAGCTTTCTGGCATTCGATGGGTAAAAAGCCTGGCTGATTTAGGTGATAACAGCCTGGACCAGAATGGTATGCTGCTGGATGAAAATATTGCTTCATCCAGCGATTTATTAAAGTGCTTTGAAGAAAAACAGCGAATCTTCTCAATGCTACAGGGTATTCGCTTTTTGTCTGCCGATAAGCGACTGGAGCGTCGACAGAATATTATCAGCCACCAAAAAGAACGGTTGGTTAGTGATGCTATCGATAACCTATTGGGAGAAGAAGAGATATTCTATGAGGAACGGAATACAGAGCAACGTACCAAAAATCTGGAGGAGGCCAGCTTTATTATACATTTGGTACAGAAATCCCTGCTCATGGGGCAATCGGATATAAGTATTCCACCTGAAAGAGTGAAGAAGCTGGATAGCATTGGCCTCATTCGGCGGGTGGCTCAAAAGGCAAATGTTCAGTTACGTTTGATTAAGCTGGAAAAAAACTGGTATACAAAGGATTGTGGCACTATGATAGGATATTATGGTGCAAAAAAGGAAATGGCGGCCATAATACCCCAGGCACCTGGGCATTACAGGCTTGTTACCAAATCTATGCCGGATGGCATTAAAATAACTGAAGCCGAGGCTGAGAAGCTGGATATGGATGCCTTTTTGTGCTATGCCGGTTTTCCACGGCGCAAAATGCTTTTTAGGGATTTGCTGCGGTTTATGTTCCGTCAGTGCTGGCGTATCGACTATCGGACAATTTTGGTGGTAAGCTTTTTTGCCGGTATTATTCCCCTGATAACTCCTGTTATAACAGAAACAGTATTCCAAAATATAATACCTATTATGGATAGAGAAGGGCTGGTATCAGTTACTCAGGTCCTTATGGTAACAAGTTTTACTATGGCGGCACTTAGCATGATTCGGTCAGTATCAGTTATACGAATTGGTTCAAGACTGGATATGTCCGTAGAAGCGGCCTTGTGGGGACGACTTCTAAATATGCCGGAGAAATTTTTCCGCAGATTTACCACCGGTGAGCTGGCCAGTCGTATGCGAGGCTTTGAAGCCATAAAAGAAGTGCTTAGCGGAACCTTTGTGTCAACAGTATTTAACACACTTTTTTCTTTTTGGAGCTTGCTTTTAATGTGCTGGTACAGCCTAAAGCTAACAGGCGTGGCAGTTGTGATTTGGGCTGTTTGGTGTGTCATAACTGTGGTAATTTATTGGAGGGTACTGAGTTATCAACGTAAACTGATAGCTGCTACCAATGCTGAGGCTGGACTAGTTCAGCAAATATTTGCAGGCTTAGGAAAATTTCGCGTTCATGGTGCAGAGGAGCAGGCGTATAATCTTTGGAGCAAAGTTTTTGGTGAAACTTGGCGTTGGAATCTAGCCTTAAGATGGCAGAACAATTATAATAGTATTATAGGTGCGGCTCAGCCCTTTATTCTGACCATGGCGTTGTATTATTTTGCAGTTTATGGACTGCAGGATTCATCCCATGCTGCTGCCGATACTGAAAAGGTGATTATTGGTATTGGCTATGCTCAGTTCTTGGCCTTTGAGGCGGCGTTTACGGCATTTAATTCCACATTGAATTCCGTGATTCCGTTAATTGGGAAATTTTTCTCAATACAGCCTCATATAGAAAATTTGCGGCCGATCCTGGAGGAAATACCGGAAAATACTACTGATAAAGTGGAGGCTGATCCGTTATCCGGAGGCATAGAGGTGAGTCATTTATCCTTTGCTTATGGAGAGGATAATAAAGATGTGCTTCACGATATAAGCTTTCAGGTTGCAGCAGGTGAAAATGTGGCTATAGTGGGGCATTCAGGTTGTGGCAAATCCACGCTTGTGCGTTTGCTGTTGGGCTTTGAGAAACCTAGAAGCGGAGCAATTTATTACGATGGACAGTCCTTGGCGGAATTGTCACTGCCGTCGGTTCGTTCCCAAATGGGTGTAGTATTGCAAAATGGGCAGCTTATGTCCGGAGATATTTTCACTAATATTGTGGGGCAGGCGGCACTTACTCAGGATGATGCCTGGGCAGCTGCTGAAGCCGCGGGTATTGCTGACGATATTCGTGCGATGCCTATGGGAATGAATACTGTAATCAGTGAAGGCTCTGAGAATATATCCGGCGGTCAGCGTCAACGAATAATGATCGCCAGAGCCCTGGCGGCCAAGCCTGCCATATTAATATTTGATGAAGCTACTAGTGCTTTGGACAATCGCACTCAGTCCATTGTTACGGAAAGCTTGAATAAGTTGAAAACAACCAGACTGGTAATAGCTCATCGTCTGTCCACCATTAAGGAGTGTGACCGAATTTTGGTGATGGATAAGGGCTCACTGGTGGAAAGTGGCACCTATGATGAATTGGTAGCCAAAAATGGAATTTTTGCACAGCTGGTAAGACGGCAAGTGGCATAGGAGTGGGAAAGCATGGAAGAAAAGGATTGGAATATTATAGCCAAGGAAGCTCTGCAGGATGATTTGGCTTTTGATGAGCTATATGAACATTTTTTTCCTCGTATATATAATTTAATTTATGTCAGGGTAAAGGATGCTGCCACTGCCGATGATATTGTCAGTGATGTTTTTGAAAAGATGGTAACTCATTTAGATACCTTTGATAGTACCAAGGCTTCTTTTGCGACTTGGTTGAGTCGGATAGCAACCCGCACTTTGACGGATTATTATCGTTGGCAAAGCCATCGGCAAAATGTTGAATGGGATGATGTGTTTTCACCTAAGGTGGATGAGAAGGATGGACCGGATGGACAGCTATTGGAGCAGGAGGGAAAGAAAGAGTTATTATTGGCCCTTGGAAAACTTTCTGAAAGAGAACAGCAAATTATTGAATTGAAATTTTGGGGAGATTTGAGTAATAAGGAAATAGCAGAAATTCTTGGAATATCTTCGGCTAATGTAGGTGTTATTCTTTTTAGGGCCATGGGCACTATGCGACAAATTTTAGGGCGAGAATAATTATTACCTCTTATATGATTTATAGAAAACTGTAACAGATATAATACTCAATCGTATATATGGATGTAATAGGAGTTGAAAGGAAAGTAAGCTCCATATCAAATTGTTGTTTATTTTTATATATACAAAAGGAGGATAAAACATGAGGGTATTAAATGTATTAAAGGTTTTCTTGGTAGCCGTAGTTATGGCAGTTGGTATTCAGGGGACAGCTTTTGCCGGAAGCCAGGATTTTACTCTGGTAAATGGCACTGGTAAGGTTATTACCTACATTTATTTAAGTCCAACTAATGAAAATGATTGGATTTATCAGGATGAGCTGGGACCTAACAATGTTCTCTATCCAGGTCAGGACATCTTTCTTGGCTTTAGCCCAAAAGATGGAGTACAGTATTGGGATGTAAAGGTAGTATATGACAATGGTGTTGAGGATTACTGGATGGGATTAGACCTCTTTAGGGTATACTCATTGACCATTCGTCCTGGTGGAGCTTCCAGTATTGAAATGATATAAAGGTTTGAAAACCTGCAGATAAAAGCGGCTTAGTCACGGATTATCCGGTGATTAAGCCGTTTTTTAGTTTTATCAGGATGTGCAAAATATTGTACATTGGATTTATGTCATAATAAAATAATAAAAAATGATAGTGGCGTTTTTAAAATTGCATTTGACACGGAACCAGCATAAATGCTATAATCACTAACTGTGAGAGATAGAGAGTTAAGGTTTTAACTTAATATTGATAATAAATGTGCGGAAATAGCTCAGTTGGTAGAGCATCACCTTGCCAAGGTGGGGGTCGCGAGTTCGAGTCTCGTTTTCCGCTCCATTTTTTTATTATGGTGACATCGCCAAGTGGTAAGGCCAAGGTCTGCAAAACCTTTATTCCCCAGTTCGAATCTGGGTGTCACCTCCAAGGCATATTAAAAGGACTGTATCGTTTGACACAGTCCTTTTTCTTTTTATTATTTGATGCTGTTAAGTTTATTTGCAATTTCCTCGGCAGAGGCATCGGTGTTCAGGGAGGTGATTATACCCTGGTTGCCCATGTAAACAGTACCATTGTAGGTAGTGGCATCAACACCGCCGTTATCGTGGAAGGCTCTGGCAAGATTGCCGGCTACATAGTAGGCACGAACCTTTTCAGACATTTCCTCGGTAGCAGCAGGAACGATAAATTCCTTATCGTTGACATAAACGGCGTTGCCCTTAACATCAACCTTGTTACCACTGTATTCCTTCATTTTCTTCACGTAGTTTTCAAGGCGTTCAGCATGGGATGGATGATCGGAAACTGAGAAGATGTCACCGGTCATTTTATCACTGCCTGATTTTTCAATTACGCGCTGCCATACTGCGGCACAGGCACCTAAATTGTAGTGGGAATTTGCCATGTATTGGAAGGCAATGTTATCTGCTTCCCACTCCATAGGCTTGGTAATATGAACCTTATCCACGTAGTTGGCAACTACATTGGTTACGGCTATGCCCACACCATTAGTATTGGAAGCAATGGCAGTGGCAATGAGGGTTACTGGTACAGACTTCTTGAAGCCCTTAACCACGTGATCACGCATACCGTGTGACATTTCGTGGCCCAGTACAACAGCTACCTCGTCATCAGTGCGCAATAAATCGAAGATACCGGCATTTACAGTCATTACATGGCCCAAGGAGCAGGCAGCGTTAAATTCATTGCTTGGGTTAATAAAATAAAGGAAAGGCTTTTCGTTGATAGCAGGCTCTGTTACAGCCACAGCAGTGGAAAGGTTGGACATTATACTATCAAGTCGCTGATTAAGATATGGGTCACTGTCAACACCCTGTTTTTCCTTCATCTGAGCATATAACTGCTGTCTACCTTCCTCGGTATTATTGATTTTGTCGATCTGTTTGTTATACTCAGACATCTGATAGCCTGCAATACCTACATTTATGGCCGCTTCCAGCCAGTTTGCATCAGCCTGGGAAGGAGCACCGGCAAAGATAGGCATAGTCACCAGCATGGCACTGGCAATGAGTTTGGAAAGCTTCTTTTTAAAATTAAACATTAAAATCGCCCCTTATAATTTTATTTATTTACTTCATTTATTATATCATAGTCATCATTAAAATATCCTTAAAGGCAGAAAAATAGGAAATTAGAAGTACGCATCAAAATATTGCTTATGGCAAAAAATCATCAGTTGGGGTATAATATTCAAGTGAATTTTTTAACGAGGTGTAAGAAAGACGATGCCAGAAATAGACATGACAAGAATTACCGATAATCTCATGAGCGTATATAATTACGCATTTATAGATGCAATGCCTTATGGATTTTATAAGCCAAATGATGCTATGTATGTTGGGGTAAAGCTAGTGGACAAGATGTATCACTGCCCAAAATGCAAGGGTGAGTTCACTGTTAAATATCGTAATGACAACGATGGTATCACTTATTTTTCCAAGAGCCGTATTGCTGCCCAGAAAAAGGTTTATGAGGATTTGGGACTGGATTTTCCGGCAAATTGGGAATTGATGGAGCAGCCGTTTACCTATCATATAATAGGTATATGCAGTGAATGTGCCAAGAAGGATATTATGGAATCCCAGGAGGATGGCCAGCACATCTATAATTTGTGCCACGAGCTTCACATGCAGGATGAGCTTATGGCCGCCAAGGCAAAGAAGTATATGACCAACAGCCTGCAAAAATGGTTGGATGGTATTACAGAGTCATCTTATCTGATGCAGTTTGATCTGTCTACCAGAGAAAGCCTTCGTGATCTTATTTGCGCAGTGATTATGCAGGATACCAAGGCTGTGGAGGATGCTCTGCAGGAGTATAGGGATACCATTCAGCCTATAATATATGAAGCAAAGCAGCTTTTGGAAAAGCAGACACCTGCATGGAAGGCGAATGTGGCCCATTCCTGTAGTCTGCCAGATTCCATGTCTGACGAGGAATATCATGAATATACTGTGGCCTTCCCGGATGAGTCTTCTGAGGGTCAGGATTTTTACATGGAGAAGTCCATTGAAAAGGAACGAGTATCCATGTTCCTTACCCAGCATCGTCTTACATCCCTTGAGGAAGTGCTGATGGATGCAGGCTTCCATGAGGAATGGATTGATATGGTTGTGGACAAGGGGACTTCCTTGACTAAGTAAGGTGATATTTTAATGATGAAAACAAAAGGCTTCCAAGCAGGGCTGATGTTATTCCTGCTTTTAATGATTATCTCCTCTGTTGCTTTGGCGGCAAATCCGGAGGACTTCCAGTTTAAAGGCTTGAGACTTGGGGACAGCTACGATACTATGGTGGAAAAGCTGGGGGAGCCTGATTTTGATACTGATATGTATCTTCGTGGCGTCCAGGTTATACGCTATACATATTCTGCTGATCAAAAAATTTATGTGGATGCCATGAATAAAAACGTGGTGGAAATGTTCTGCAAAAGCAAGCATTATGTGGGGCCTCATGGAGTAACCTATGGTGCTACCAGGGCTGGTCTTAGCAAGGCATTTGGCAAGGCAGAGCACAAGCATTTGGACGGTAATGTTTATTACATTTACTACAATCCTGCTGAACCAAATGAAAAGATGCTTATAGAGATGGAGCCCGAAAATCGCTATCTTTTGAGCTGGACTTATACCAATCTGGACCTTGAGGATCCGGGGATTATTATTACCGGTGAAGAGAAAGAACAAGAGCCTGCCAAGAAGTTTAACTATGGTGGTTTGCCAACGAATTGACAGGAAAAATAGGTGATAGGTTTTGATTTTTAAGAAAGATACAAAGACAACTGTTTTGGCGGTTACATTGCTTTTGGCCATGTCAGTAATTTCTGTTGTGGCATCCATGGCTGTAGCTAAGACAGTGGTACATAGTGATTATGCAAGGGCAATCCATGGCAAGGAGAAGAAAACGGAACAGCCTCAGCGGGTTATGCCGGCGGCTCCTCAGGTTTCTGCCGATGCTGTGGTGGTCATGGACAATAAAACAGGCGAAATCATCTATGAAAAAAATGGTGATAAAAGTGAGCATCCAGCAAGCCTTACCAAGATAATGACAGCTATATTGGTGCTGGAGGATGATAGGGATGACCGAATTATCACTGTGAGTCCATGGGCTGGACAGAAGCCATATTCTTACTGCTATACTGGTCAGAGCATGCGTCAGTATGATATGCTGACCCAGATGATGTTGATTTCTGACAATGTGGCAGCTTCAGCTTTGGCTGAGGCTGTAGGGAATGGTAGTGCATGGCAGTTTTGGCAGATGATGAATGCCAAGGCCAAGGAGTTGGGGGCAAAGAGAACTCATTTTGAGAATGCCAATGGTCTCACTTCCAATTTGCATTATTCAACAGCAAAGGATTTGGCTGTTATTTCTCATTATGCTATGGAAAATCCAAAGTTCAGAAAAATAATAGCTATTCCAGAAAAAACTTTTTTCAGTATAAATCCTCAGGGGGAAACCCTTCATTGTGAAAATACCAATGAGCTTCTTACTGATTATCAGGGGTGCATTGGTGGCAAGACGGGTTATACCGACGCTGCCGGTGGCTGTCTGATGGCGGTGGCACAGCGTGATGGGGAAGAGGTGCTGGTGGTAATCCTTCATTCAAAGGATACTGATACCAGATTTACGGAAGGCGCTATGCTGCTTGATTACGGCTTCGAAGCTCTGAAAAGCCGTTAAGGACAAGGAGGTACATAGATTATGAAAAAGATTTTAGCTCTGGCCATGATGCTTCTGCTGGTTATGACCACTGGCTGTATGGCTTCAGACAAGGAAAAAGGAGAGAATGGAAAAATGGCAAATCGTATTGCGGTATTTGATACCAACAAGGGAACCTTTGAAATTGAACTTTTTGAGGACAAGGCTCCTAATACTACTGGCAATTTTATTAAACTCAGCGAAGAGGGCTTTTATGATGGAGTTATCTTCCATCGTATTATTGATGGCTTTATGATTCAGGGCGGTGACCCAACTGGTACTGGTATGGGTGGCCCTGGCTATACCATTAAGGATGAGTTCCACAAGGATCTCCGCCATGACAGCGAGGGGATTCTGTCCATGGCCAATGCAGGTCCAAATACCGGTGGTTCCCAGTTCTTTATCACTCTTGCAGCTACTCCTTGGCTTGATGGTCACCATGCAGTATTTGGCAAGGTTGTTAAGGGAATGGATGTGGTCCGTGAAATCGGTCACACCAAGACTGGCGTTCAGGATCGTCCAGTGCATGAGGTGGTTATCAACAGCATTAAGATTAAGGCTGCTGAGTAATTATCTGGATATGCAGGTAAGCTAAATGAGGGCTTTCACTTACATATTGGAGTGCGCTGATGGTACTCTTTATGCTGGGTATACTACGGATGTGGAAAGGCGCCTCGCCACCCATAATAGTGGCAAGGCCAGCAAGTATACCAGAGGTCGTCTTCCCGTAAAGCTGGTTTATCTTGAGGAATGTAAAGATAAGGAAACAGCTATGAGTCGGGAATGGCACATAAAACAATTGAGCAGGGTTGAAAAACTAAAGCTCATTGAAGAAAATAAGGTAAAATAAGAAAGAGACTGTGGTGAAATTAAGATTTTTACCACAGTCTCTTTTATATTGCTATAAAATACGAATTATATAAAGTAGATTTAAAGGGTGACGAATGCTATAATTTAGTTGTTGGCAATCTTCAAAGGATCTCCTTGCAAATGTATATATTTTAGTATATATTTTTATTAAGGAGATGATTACTATGGATACAGCAAAATTATTTAGCAATGGTGGCAGCCAGGCCGTGCGTCTTCCTAAAAACTGTCGATTTAATGGTGATGAGGTGTATGTAAATCATATTGGAAATGTTGTAATTCTATTTCCAAAGGATGAACGCTGGCAGAGCTTGTTGAGTAGCCTGGATATGTTTACAGAAGATTTTTTGTCGGATGAAATACAGAAATTACCTGTAGAGGAGCGGGAGGAGATTATTTGATTCATTATATGCTGGACACAAATATCATTGCATACGCAAAAAGAAGAAGACCTGTTCAAGTATTACAACGCTTGCTGAGTCATGACCCTTCTGAAATTTCCATTTCATCAATTACCATGGCAGAATTGGAATATGGCATTTGTCATAGTTCTAAACCAGAGATAAACCGTATAGCTCTATTGATGTTTTTAACTGGTATAAAGGTTCTTCCTTTTGATGCAGGAGCTGCACTGGAATATGGCGCTATAAGAGAAACACTTCAAGCAAAAGGTCTTCTTATTGGTGGCAATGACATGCTAATTGCTGCTCATGCAAGAGCATTAGGCTTGACGCTGGTGACTCATAATACTCGTGAGTTTTCCCGTGTTGAAGGACTGCAAATAGAGGATTGGGCAGAATAAAAGGGCCGTCAGCGCAAATTTGGCTGACGGCCTGTTAATATTATCTCTCAACTACTTTATCTGATACTGTATATGTTCTATTGTATTTATCATTTGCGTTGGAATCAAGGTAATCTTTAGCTAAATCATCTTTATATTTTTCATACAATTTGCCATCATCATCCTTGGTTATAGGGGCTGAGCTTAATCCAAAACATTCCGGAATCAACAATGTATTATCTTTTTCCAGAAAAGTGTATGTAAGATGTTCCGGCCCATTAACCGTCAATATGTTATCTTTTGCTGTTGCAGTATAAGTCTTTTTATTAACGGAATGCACCCAATGGGCAACTACGTTCTCGCCTTTATCACCAACATACCCCTTTATACACAATGTATCCATTTTTATCAAATACGATGAATCACCATTTTTTTCAATTTTAACTCTTACAATGCTATTCCACGTTTCCTGCTCCTTGAAAAAACGAGTTGAATTTGGAACTATGCCGGACCATGTTCCTTCAAATTTATCCTTATTTATACCACAACCAAATGTTATTAAACATATTGACGTAATCAATAAAATAAGTGATACAAGTTTTGTATATTTCATTTTACTGCCTCCATATCAGGTGATGTTATTTAGACAATTAGCAATAACCATAATTAAAGCTTTGTTTTAAGGTATTCTTCGGCAGCCTTTTTCTTTTCGTTGGCTACTCTGCATAATTCAGTTGCCTCTTCTGAAAGCTCCCCAGCTTTTAGAATGTCGTCAGGAGACAATTCATTTTCAGAGGTGAAAATTTCTATAAACTCTTTTTCCTTTAAAAATGCGTCTTTGGTGGTCTGTTTCAATTCATTAAAAATAGCCTGTTCCTCAGTTGTACAATGACTGAGTGAAATTTTATTGTCATCGATTATTTGTAGGGCATGGTTAATGTTGGCAAGCATTTTATTGGCCTTATTTACCCTGTCTTTTACAGGATATTTGTGCATTTTTTCTGCATTGTCATTAAATGCTTTTATTGAGTCGTTATAGCTAAGTACGGCTTTGTTTAAATTTTTGCCAAAAGCAGCAAGTTCTTCATTTCTAGTTTTTTTTGCTTTGGCCTCTGCCTGAACGGCTTCTTTTACTGCACGGTATTTTGATGGCTGCTGGCCCTTGGCTAATAGTTCTTGTAGGTATTTATATAGCTGTAAATCACGATTGTTTAATGCAATGTCAACGGCAGACCTTCCTTTATAATCTTTAATTGTAATGTCAGCTCCGTAACTATATAATAAATCAATCATTTCATAATCTTTGTATTCTACAGCACGGGTAAATATTGGTTTCCCAGATTTTGGAACATTATCTGGATTTATGCCATTTTCTAATAGATATTTAGCACAATTTATGCGTAGATTACTGCCATATTTAGTGTTATACATATTATCAAGGGCATTCTCTTTTGAATCTGAATGTCTGCCATTTATGTCAGCACCCCAATTATGTAAATATTCCAATAACTCTTGCTCTCCATAATGAGCAGCATAAACAAAATGGTTAACGTAATTTCCTTTTAAATTATAAAAACCATTCACGTCTGCGCCATGTTCCAAAAGGAATTGCATCATATCTCTTTTATTATATTTAATTGCTACAGCTAATGGGGTATAGTTTGCTTCTCCTTCTAAAAAACCATCATAAAATAGATATACACCATTTATATCAATACCTGAATCTAGCAGGGCTTGTGCAGTGGAGATGTCATTTTTAGTAATAGCTAGCAAAAAAGCTTTTTCATTATTTGTTGGATTTGGATGTGCGTGGCTTTGATTAGACAACCCAGATAATATATTTCCGCCACTGCTATTACCGCCGCTGCTATTATTTCCGCTGCCAGCTATAGCTCCGATAACACTACCGGCAATATTTCCCCAGTTAATGCCTGCCTCAACGCTTGGGGTTGCAGAGAACAACAACGCTGATGCGGTAGCTGCAACACATAGATTACGAATACCTTTTTTCACAATATTTCATCCTTTCATATTTAATTACATGCCCATAACTTAATATAGTTTACTTTAGCCTAATAACATCATTATGATACTATTTAGATACTAAATAGTCAATTTGAACTACATTATAATTCCATTAAGAAACTATCGGTATAATAATCCTTATACTATGATACTAATAAGGATGGTGATTATACTATGGCTTCTAGTAGAATAGCACTACAGGTTAGATTGGATGAATCCACTCACGCGAAACTGAAGCAGATTTCTGAATTAGAGCTTCGTTCATTAAATTCACAAATAGAATATTTTGTAATAAAGGGTATCCAAAAATATGAAACCGATAATGGTGCCATAAATATAAATAAAGAGAAATAGTTTTCATTGCATAACAAAACCCGTCGATGGAGTAGAGAGGCTCCTACGGCGGGTTTATTTTTATATTTATACTAGTTGCATACGGAAGATGAAATCATCCAAACATGGTCATGATTTGTTTTCCGATAAGTACGGCGGTGACGATGATGAAAAGTGGCCGTATGTAGCTGACGCCCTTGGATATGGCTACTTTAGAGCCGGCAACGGCACCGATTATCATGAAAACACCCATGGGAACTGCATAGGTGAAGTCCACACTGCCAAAGTACGTAAACAGAATTGCAGCCGCAATATTGCTGGCGAAGTTCATGGCCTTGGCGTTACCGGTGGCAAATATAAAATCAAAGCCTATCATAATGAAGGAAAATAATATAAAGGAGCCGGTGCCCGGACCAAAGAAGCCATCATAAAAGCCCAATGTAAAAGCCATAATCAGGCATAAAACCATTTTTTTACCGGTTATTTTCTGTGGTTTGGAATCCTTGCCCCAATCCTTTTTAAATACAGTATAAAAAAATACCAAAACCAGCATAACAATTATCAAAGGACGCAGGAATTCTGATGATATATGTTGAACTAATAACACACCGGCAAATGAGCCGATAAGGGATAGTGGACACAGCTTTTTCATAAGGGATATATCCATTTTTCCAGCGCGGACAAAAGTTAGAAAGCTGAAAACTGAGCCCATGGAAGCAGCCACTTTATTGGTACCCAGAACTGTAACCGGTGGAAGTCCTGTCCACATAAGGGCCGGAATGGTAATGAGTCCACCACCACCCACTGCGGCATCAATAAATGCACCCAAAAACCCGAAAATGGCTAAAAATCCCATAATCTCTAAATCCATAGACAAAACTCCTTTCCTGATGTAATCATTATACAATATAATTGTTAATAAATTCAATTTATATATAATAAAGTATATAAAGTATAATTATTATTTATGCTTCTATAGAAAAAAAGCATTATATAGTTGAAACAGATAATATTGTTATGTTATACTACAAATAGGTTAACATAATCTAAGAAGGAGGGGTATTTTTATGAACTTATCAGTAAAAATCTTCATTTCACTGGTTCTCTCCGTAATTGTCGGTTTGATTGCCGGTGAAGCAGGTCTGCCATTTATCAAATGGTGGATTGCACCAATTGGTACTATGTTCATCAATCTGATCAAGATGATGATCGTACCAGTAGTATTCTTCTCCCTGGTTGTGGGTATTACCAGCTTAGGTGATACCAAAAAGTTGGGCCGTATCGGTTTTAAGACAGTAGGTATTTATCTCTTTACCACTGCCATTGCTATCACCATCGGCTTTGTGGTAGCTGGTATTGTTGGTCCTGGTGTAGGTGCTGACTTCGTTGCCGGTGCTCAGCCAAAGGTTAAGGAAGCCCCTTATATTATGCAGGTGCTCCTTGACATGATTCCTTCTAATCCTATTGATTCTATGGCTAAAGCCGCTATTCTGCCAACTATCGTGTTTGCGCTCTTTATCGGTGTAGGTATCGTAAAAGTAGGTGGTGAGAGGGCGGAGCTTCTCATCAAGTTCTTCGATGCAGGTGCTGAGGTTTGCTACAAGGTTATCGCCATTGTAATGGATCTTGCTCCTATCGGTGTATTCTGCTTACTGCTTCCTGTAGTAGCTGCAAATGGTCCTAAGGTATTGCTTCCGCTGCTTACCGTTATCGTCTGCGTAGCTGTAGGTTGTGCAATTCACGCTATTGGTGTTTATTCCACCATGGCACGTATTTTCGGCAATCATAGCCCTATCGATTTCTTCAAGGGCATGTCTGAGCAGATGATGATTGCATTCACTACTTGTTCTTCTGCTGCAGCTTTGCCTGTAAACATGAAGAACTGCCAGGAGAAGTTAGGGGTAAAACGCGAAATTGCGTCCTTCGTACTTCCTTTGGGTGCTACCCTTAACATGGATGGTACTGCTCTCTACATGGGTGTTTGTACTCTGTTCGTTGCCAACGTATATGGTGTTCCACTTGGTTTTGAACAGATGATGATGGTTGTTTTAACTGGTACCTTGGCATCCATTGGTACTGCCGGTGTTCCAGGTGCTGGCCTTATCATGCTGGCAATGGTTCTCCAGTCTGTAGGTCTTCCTCTTGAGGGTCTTGCTCTTGTAGCTGGTATCGACCGTGTACTGGATATGTTCCGTACTTGTGTTAACATTACTGGTGACGGTGCTGTTGCTGTTGTTGTTAATTCAAGTGAAGAAGGCAACTAATATTCTTATTTAAACTTTGTGTCCGCTGCTTTCGGAGGGGGCTGATTTTTTGTATAAAGAAAACCACGCCATAGCC
>NZ_JAZTZI010000138.1:0-11615 GCF_045637405.1 Anaerovibrio sp. | reverse complement strand
CACCTGCACCGTGCGGATATAAATCCCCTTTTCTTTCAGAACAGGGACGAGCGCCTGCACCATGGCGCGAAGCGCCGCCTTGTCCATGGAAAGGGGCAGATAGTCGATATAGGGCTGGAGGGCAAGACCGCCGCCTGTCACGAGGATTGCTCCTTTCTTTGCTGCAAATTCCTCTGTGACTGCCAGCTTGATAGCGTTATATGCTCCCGCCACATCTGCCCGGTAATGCTCCATCATGGTATCGGCGTTTAACATTTCCTTATCGTCCGGCGCAGTGATGCCCACATTGTAGAAAAGAACATCCGGGACACCGTAGGCCGCTATCACCTTGCGGAAGGTATCAGCAAAGACTGCAAAGTCCGTAACATCGGCAGCTTCCGTATGTACTTCATAACCCTTTGCGGCAAAATCCGACGCATATTCCTGCAAACTGCTTTCGCTTCTGGCCATCAATACGACATGGAAGCCTTCGGCGGCGAATTTTTCCGCTACGCCATTTCCCAAGCCTTTGCCAGCGCCAATTACAAAAATCGTCTTTTTCATTTCCATCTCACCTTTCTCTATTTCCTTAATATCCGCCATATAGAGCATTGCGCTCCAAGCGGGACAGTTCCTGCATTTCATCTTCTGTCAAGGAAAAATCAAAGATTTCATAATTCTCTTTGATGTGCGCCGCATTCGTTGAACCCGGCATAACCACATGACCTGCTTGCAGATGCCAACGCAGAATTATCTGTGCCGGACTTTTGCCGTGCTCCTTGGCGAGTTTTTGTACCACAGGCTCATTGAACATCATCTCTGTTTGTCCCCGCCCGCCCAAAGGGAACCAAGATTCAAGGACTGTGCCGCAACTGTCAAGATACTTTTTGAGTTCCACATTCTGATGATGAAGATGGGTTTCAATTTGGTCAACTGCCGGGGGAATTTCAGCCATTTTTAAGATGCGGTCAAAATCCTCCCGAAAGAAATTGGAAAGCCCGATGGAGCGTACCTTGCCAGCTTTTACCGCCCTTTCCATCGCTTGGTAAGCTTTTTCGTCATTCGCTGCCGGATAATGCAATAGCAACAAATCTATATAGGTAGTTCCCAACCGCTCCAGACAAAGGTCTATGGAGTGCTCTGCATCTTCGTAATCGGGTGTCCAAAGTTTCGTAGTGATAAAAATTTCCTCGCGAGGTACACCGGAACGATACTTTCGTTGCATTTTCTTTTGCAGCCGACTCACCTCCCAGGCCGCACCCCGCAAGCCCCAGCATGGAAATTGCAACCAATCCGATGAATTTCGAGATTTTCAAAAGTTTCATTCCTGTACCTCCCTCTGATTCTTCCACTTATTTCCCGCTAAAAAATGTATGGCAAGCGCAACCAGGGAAGTGGCTACCGCCCCTGCCATGACCGTGCTCCATCTGCCGAGATTCCACAGAAGCGTGGCAAGACTGCTTCCGATTGCGCAAAACAGAAAGTTGCTCACCACAAAAGCTGTATTCAGACGGCTCCGTTCCGAATCGGACAAGGCGAAGATTTGCGACTGGCAGAGTATGCCCACGCCTTGCACCGCCAGAGAAAAGACGGCGGCAACCAGGAGAATCGCCAGTACCGAGGTCGCAAAGATGGAGGACAGCCCCATACTGACGGCACTCATGCCGATAAAGACAGCCAAGCCAATGCGCCCCAGCCCCTTGTCCTGCAACGACCCCAAACGTGTCCCGGCGATAGCTCCGGTCAGCCCTGCCAGACTCACCAGACCGATCTGGAATGTACTGTAGGAAAAGGGAGCGGCAGACAGCAGGAAGGTCAGGGCCGTCCAGAATAAATTGAAGGCTATACCGAAAATCATGCCCTGTTTCAGCAGGATGGACCTCATCTCCGGGTAGCGTTTCACGGCAGTAAACACACCGAAAAGGAGCCTCCCGTAAGAAATTTTCCCCTGGGCCGGAACCTCGGGCAAATAAAGACGAATCACGGCAAACATCACAAAATTCAGCGCTGCCGCCATAAGATATATGACGCGCCAGTCCCAAAGGTCTGCAACTAGCCCGCTGAGGAGCCTTGAAAAAAGGATTCCCGAAGTAATGCCGGAAGTCACAATTCCCACCATGCGCCCCCGCATGGATGCGTCTGCCAAGTCTCCCACCAGGGGCAGGATAATCTGCCCGGACACGGTGACAAGCCCCAGTGCTCCCAAGGCTATGCACAAGGCCCCGAAGGAAGGCGCAAAAGCGCACGCCAGCAAAGCCACTATTGTAAGTACCATGACGACTGACAGCAACTTGCGCCGCTCCAGGACATCTCCCAGCGGTACAATCAGCAAAATTCCCAAGGCATAGCCAAGCTGGGTAGCTGTCACCAAATACCCTCCCTGAGAAGTGGATGTACCAAAATCCCCGGCAATCGCGGAAAGAAGCGGCTGCGCCCAATACAGATTCCCGACGGCAAGGCCTGCTGCCACGGAGAACATGATCGCCATCCCCGTAGAAATTCTTACATTGCTTCTGTCCAAAAGCCTTACCTCCAATCACTATGTCATCAGCTTATGTGCCTATCATACACGCCTTTTCTTTGACAAGGAAGATACCAATATGTTAACATGGCGTTAAGAAATACTTAACACCATGGAGGTAGCTGCCATGCTCCAGCCATATATCAAGACCTTTCTGCAAACAGCGGAAAGCGGCAGCTTTTCGGCTGCCGCTCATCACCTTTACATCACCAAGGTATCGGTGATGAACCAAATAAACGCACTAGAAGCTCATATCGGCGTGCCTCTCTTTGAGCGTACCAGCCAAGGGGTGATTTTGACCGAGGCCGGCAGGTCATTCAAGGCAAACGCAAAAAAACTCCTGCGCCAGTCGGAGGATGCCATCCGCAAAGCGAGAGAGCTAGGCGGTCTGAAAGCCCAGACAATCCGCATCGGCACATCCATGATGCGCCCTGCCACTCCGCTAGTGGAGCTATGGGAGAGCATCGATGGAAAGTATGATGTACAGTTCAGCGTCATTTCTTTCCATGACGGCTCCCACGGACTGAGCGAAATGCTTAACTCCCTGGGAGATACCATTGACTGCTTTGTTTCCCCCTGCGGTTCCACGGCCATTTTCATGAATTACAATTTCCAGCCTTTTGGCTCCTGCAAGGTTTGTGTTGCCATGTCCCGCAAGCACAAAATGGCAAAAAAGAAAATCCTCCGCTGGGAGGATTTGGAGGGTGAATCCCTTATGCTCTTGAAACGTGGGGAGTCATATGTGCTGGACGAACTGCGCGACGATATTTTAAGTCATCATTCGTCCATCCAGCCTGTAGATATCGACGGCTATTATGACATCTCGTCCTTCAATCTCTGCGAACAGCAAGGCTACCTGATGGAGACCCTTGATATCTGGGAAAAGCTCCACCCCTCGCTCATTACCCTTCCTGTTCGCTGGAATTACGAAATGCCTTACGGAATCCTTTACGCAAAAGAACCGTCTGATGCGATGAGGATGTTTGTGGATACGATAAATGAATATTTGCTAAAGCAGGCATAGAGCTCATATCACCACACGCATCCCATCCCGGAACACCACGGTCATGCCACCATCCGCGCCCACCGTCACATAGTCCACCATCGCGCCCCACAGCCGCTCATCGAACTCCGTCACCAGCCGATTGAATGCCGTGACGAAGGCCGCTTTGATTTCCTCCTCGGTGACATGAGGCGTTTGGCATTTTTCCCCGCTATACCCATTAATTAACTAATTAATTTCCTATATGCCGTAGCGGGATTCGATTTGAGTAACTCCAATATTTCAAAAAACTTCTTATGGTCGTTCAAATATACCATGGCGGCACTGTAGGGCCAGTTGGCGGGTGTGTATTCCAACCACAGGTCTTTTCTGTGCTTGGCCACTGCGATATAGCTCTTATCGGCATGGCTTTTCATCCATGAATATGCAAAATAATCTGCCAATGACTCCGTCAGCTGGTGCTTTCTTTCCATAGATATTCCCGTTCTGGGGCTGGCATCCTGCAAAAAGGCCCTTTCATCCCATATTCGGTGCAGGGAATGAAAAAATTCATGGGCAAGCACCATGCTAAAAACACTTTTATATTCATTCTCCAAATGAAATGTGCAGCAATATTCCTTCACTGCCTCATGGTATATGAATACACTGTAGCCCTTTTTAATGGATTTTCCCAACTGCTTATCAAAGGGGCCATTCCCTTTAGGAATAACTATCACTTCGTCTGAAATATATACAGGTGGCAGCCATTCCTTGCGCTCCCTCAGCATTTTTTCAAAAGAATCATTGGGAAAATTCGCCATCATTTTATAGAAATGGTCCCTTATTTTCAACAGCTCATTTTCTAAAAATGAATCAATATTACATGTAAACATCATAAATCCAATATATTTTACTTAACAAACATAAAACAGGCCAAATACCCCAAAAGCTATGAGTAACTGGCCTGATTTTTTTACCCGTTAATATCGGATGAAACTACATTTTCAAGAGCATCGCCACATTTTCCGGGCAGTATTCTATCTGCTCTGACCAGCGGCGTATGGCTTCAGGCAAATCACCCGTAATGGCAGCTACTATAAAAATATATTCCGTGGATATATCTGTATAAATCAGCAAATCATCCAGGCTGTAATTACTGAGCTTTTCCAGCTGACGGTACATTATATATTGATATATATTCTGAAAAGTCTGTTGTGGCATTATCCTTCTATAATCCTCAAGAAACTTGGGATTTTCCCGGACATATTGCTGATATGCAGCAATATCTTCCCGCCACTTATCATCAATGGGCTCAGTAGCTCCCATTATTTCCAGAACCTCCAGAGCATCCTGCTGGGAAAGCCCCGGACGAAATGACTGCTGCTCCCTTTCCATATCTATACCCAACAAGTCCAAAAGCTCAGAGAAGCCCAGCTTGCCACCTTTACCCTCAATGATAAATTCCAATGAACCAGCCTGCAAAAGCAACCCACAGGAAACCTCACAGCTAAGACCTACCCCCGCCAGCTCATAATCATTGAGGACTGTATAGAAACGGGGATGATTGGTGCATATCTCGCAAAGAATTTCCTCGCCTGCTGACAAAATCAGCTTACAGAGGCCATCCTCCTGTAAAAATGGGCAAGCCCCATTTTTTGCAAGTCCAAAGGAATACACACCATTTGCGCTGGATATATTAGCCCGTAGTTCATCCCCCAGACTTCCTTCAATTTTCAGATATTTTTCCGCCGTGGCATTGTCTATATCTATCTCCCAGCCCTTACAGCAGGAATGGCTGCAATCACTGGCTATACAGGAAAAATCCTTATAAAATGACGGATAAACTGTATTCATCCCATCACCTGCTTAATTCAGGGCTTCCTTCACTAATGTATTGACCATCTTTCCATCAGCACGGCCTTTAACCTTTGGCATAAGTGCCCCCATTACCTTGCCCATATCCTTTGGTGATGAAGCACCAGTCTGCTCCACAGCCTCTTTCACCAAGGCACGTACCTCATCCTCAGATAACTGCTGTGGCAAATATGGCATCAGAAAAGCAATCTCGGCTTCATTCTGGGCTACCAAATCAGCCCGTCCGCCCTTTTCGAAATCTGCGATGGAGTCCTTACGCATCTTAACTTCCTTGCTAATAACGGCTATTACAGCATCATCGTCCAGCTCTACCTTGTTGTCAATTTCCTGCTGCTTAATGGCCCCTCTAACCATGCGAATAACTGCCAAGCGCTCCTTTTCCTTGGCCTTCATTGCTTCCTTCATATCATTTGCCAACTGTTCTTTAAGTGACATATTATGCACCTCCAAAAAATTAAAGACTTTAACCACATATAAATATAGCGATTAAAGTCTTTAAAATCAATATTTTAGTATTCAGCACTTCCTTTTTTAATGAGAACTGCCAGGTAATACTGTTTTAATACGCTCCGTAGATATGAAAACAATCACAGCTGAAATCCGCACGCTTTCATAGGAAGTACATTACCCTCCAATATCGTAGTTGCCTGTTCCTTATACTTACTTGGTACTTCGATACGGAAAATATACTGTTTTTTCGTCCCCCATATATTTCCCGGATTTAGATTACTACAGCATCCAGCAATTGGTGCTTCCTCAGACTCAAAGGGTGTATATTCTATTCCGTTTGACTCCAACAGATTTCTGGCTTTCACCCAATCATCCTTATCCCTTGAACGATATACCACGGTTTTTCGCCAATTAAACATATCCATCCCTCCCACACCTGATACAATTAAACAATTTAATAAAAATCGATGTTTTCAAAACATTAATCAGACACAATATTCACTGGATTTCCGGCAAAGAATCCACGGACATTATTCGCTAATACCCCAACCAGGCGCTGTCGGGTCTCCATGCCCTTCCAGCCCATATGCGGCGTGATAATAACATTATCTAACGTAAACAGAGGATTGTCATCAGCAGGAGGCTCGATCTCCTGTACATCAAGGCCAGCACCAGCAATTTGATGATTCTGCAGTGCCTTAATCAGCGCACATTCATCTATTAAAGCTCCTCTTGAGGTATTTATCAGAAAAGCGGAGCTCTTCATCATAGCAAGAGTCTTTTCATTAATCATGTGATGAGTTTCAGGTGTCAACGGGCAATGAAGGGTAATGAAATCACTGGACTTAAGAAGCTCGTCCAATGACACAAATTTCATGTTGTCCTCATCCTGATGATGTCTTCTGGCACTGCAGAGAACCTTCATATCCATTGCCTGAGCAATACGAATGACTTGACGCCCTATGTTTCCTGTTCCAACCACACCAATAGTTTTGCCATTCAGCTCTATATGAGGAACTTTAAGATAATCAGTAAAGTTGCTTTTATCTCCTTTGTCAAGCATTTTAATCTGTGTCTGCATCGTGGACGCAAGATTCAACATCAACATGACAGCAGTATGCGCCACCCTGTGCGAACTATATGCCGGAACGTTGCATACCTTGATTCCACGTTCTCTGGCAGCATCCAGTGCAATGTTATTGTAACCAGTTCCCGCTTCACAAATCAGCTTAACGCTGTCAGGAAAGCTTCTTATCATTTCGGAGGTCACAGGCAATTCTTTTGTTACCACGACGCAGGCATCTTGGATCCTATCAATGATTTCCTCCTGGTTACTATCGTCAAAGGCAGTTACATCAGGAGACAGTGCAGAAAAATCCAGCTTGCCGTCATAATTCATTTTTCCAGCATTTAAAACTACTACTTTTTGATTCATCATAGCCTTTCCCTTCCTTTTCCGTCTTTTTCTTTTAATTCAATATTGTTCAACTCTCACAAATATTATTAATTGAAATAGCTTTCAATATTATATTAACATGTGAAAGGGACTCCTCTCAATTAGATATTTTTTATTTTTTGCTATTTGGCTAATAATTATTCATCGCAACTTCACAATAACGCAAAAATCCTAGCAAAGCTTAACACCCTGCTAGGATTATTTAACTTACATATTCTACTGCCCCGACAAATCACTACCCACCTAATTGTCCATAACAGGTAGTTTTATGACCATTACAGTTCCATTATCAGGTAGATTTTCTGCCTTTATAGAGCCATCATGGATTTCTACAAACTGTTTGGCTAATGCCAACCCGATACCTGAGCCGCCACCCAACCGACTTCGTGATTTTTCGCCACGATAAAAATGATCAAAAATATACGGCAAATCAGTAGGAGCTATCCCCGGTCCCTCATCGGCTATTTCAACAAATACATTTCTTTCATCCTGATACGTTTTAATATGAATTGTGGTATTAGGATAAGTATAGCGTATAGCATTGGAAATCAGGTTATAAAACACCTGATTCATCCGGTCTGCATCCAACCACAGACTAGTTAAATTTTCATCTAACTCTAAGTCAAAGCACAACTGTTTTTCCTCTAATAGTGGAGTGAGCATATCCGTTGCCCGACGCAAAAGAAGATTTAAATTCGTTTCATTTTTGTGTAAATCTAACTGACGAACTTCAGCCAATGAAAGATCCCGTAAATCGCAGACCAGCCTGGTAAGACGCATAACCTCCTCCTGCATGGAAAATAATTTTTCCGGTGAGGCAGGCGAAATACCTTCCAGCATATTTTCCAAATGACTGTGTAATATGGCCAAGGGTGTACGTAGCTCATGGGCCATATTAGCCAAAAACTCCCGCCGCAGTTGCTCATTATTTGCCAGACGCTCCGACATCTGATTAAAAACCATCCCCAGCTGCCCCACCTCATCACTGGACGAAATATCAACCTGCTGATGAAGATTACCCTGACGAATACGATCAGCAGCCCTACTAAGCTCGTAAAGTGGCGTTGTAATCCCCCTAGACCATAAAAAGCTAACTACCAATCCGATAAAGGCAAATAACAGGCCAAACCAAAGCAGGGAATGATGTACAGAATGAAGAAAGCTTTGCTCGGAAGCCCCCAAGGTTTGTGATGATTCAGCGATTCCAGGTTGCAGAGCCAAATATTCCTGAAACAGGGTTTCCATCTGCCAATTGGCAAGCTGCACAATCCCAAAGGTGGTTAATATAATCAGCAGAAAGGTCATTCCCATGATACGATATCGCAAACTATGCATATTAGGCATTGACTCCATCTCCCATCTTATAACCGATACCATAAATCGTTAAAATATAACATGGCTTTTTGGGATCAGGTTCTATTTTTCGCCGTAAGTTCTTGATATGAGCATCAATGGTCCGTTCATAGCCATCAAAGGCAAAGCCATGACTGTTTTCCATTAACTGAAGACGATTAAATGCCTGATGTGGATGCTTCATGAAGCTTTCCAGCAAGCTAAATTCTATAGGCGTAAGGTCAATAATCTGTCCATTGCGCTTTACGATATGTTGAGCCATATCCAAGGATAAATCACCGATTTCCAGCAGAGAAGAATGAACTGTTGATAATGAACCATAGGCACGGCGTAATAAAGCCCGCACCCTGGCTACCAGCTCGCGGGTACTAAAGGGCTTAGTAATATAATCATCAGCCCCGATTTCCAGCCCACTTAGCTGGTCAGCTTCTGCATCCAATGCCGTCAACATTATAATTGGCACCGAGCTGTTTTCACGTATTCGCCGACATACCTCATATCCATCCATTCCAGGCAGCATAATATCCAACAAAATGATATCCGGCTGATGCTCAGTCACTTCCATTAATGCACTTGGACCACTCATAGCAGTATAAACCTGGAAGTTTTCCGTGGCAAAATATTCTGAGAGTAGCTCAATGAGTTTACTATCATCATCGACAATAAGAATTGAGTACGAATTCACAATAAACCGCCTTTCTCTTTCATAAAGGGAAAATACCCAACGGCAAGCTGCTGTTGGGTATTTGGGGTAAATTTATTCGTGGGAATGGCTTCCATGACCAGAGCCATTGGAATGGTCATGAGAATGCATAGGCATTTCCTGCTGTGCCACTGGCTTCAAATCGTTAATAGTAGGATCAACCATACCGAAAATCATCGCCACATGGCTGACAATCAAAAAGCCAATCAACAGTATAAAATGAGATTTGGTGCGCTCCTTTAATGAAGCATTTCTTTTAATTATACCAAACTCCAATAAGGTAATGCCAAGCAGAGGGACTATACCGCACAGATATGCACCTACAGCTACCACATCAACCCAACCACGCCATTCAATATGTGGAACCACGTTTGTGAGCAGATAGATGAATACACCGGTAAAATAAATGCCAGTTATTTTACCCAACCATGTATTAATCGTTTTCCATGAATTTTCACCTGTATCCTTTAGATACAGCGTATAAAATTCCGTTGCCACCAAAAATTCCGCCAACCCAACTGGTATAACCATGAATAATATTAAATTCCATGGCTGATTCGTCATTAAAAGCTCCATATAATTTGTCATAATCTACACTCCTTAAAACTTAATTTTGCTTGCAGATTTATTGTAGCAAGCAAATGTGCAGATGATATGGAGGGAATATGAAGAAACTGTGAAGATTAATATAGCAGCAATTCTTTAAACGACAAAATGAATACCCGAAACTATCCACAGCTATAAAAGCAGGTATTTTTTTAACCTATTAAGACATCATCATCGGACTGATCACTATCCTTTGCCCCATAATCGATATAATCCTGCAACCGCTCATTAAACTTCTGAAGCCAGTCAGCGGTTACAAAGCTCCGTATGAGCTCCCTAACCTCATAGGTATCCGCCTGACCGTAGATCTCTGACAAAAAGCCCATTTCCACAGCCTTTTTGATATGTCGGTTAACCTCATTATCAAACTTAGCTTCATTGGTGGCGGCTGGATAAAAGGGCTTCAATCTCAGCTTTATATCCTCAAATGAAAGCACCAAAATACTGTCACCATTGGAGGCATCAAAATCTCCCAAGCATTTACGAAGCTGTACCAATAATATACTAAGGCCATAGCTTAGCTGATGACGTGGCACCAACCGTGGTAGATTATCATCATCATTTTGCTTCACATAGGCATAACCAGCATTATCATCCACATAAAGAAGTAAGCCAATCCGGGCCACATATTCCTCCATGCGGGGCTGATTATCCTTAATGATATTCCATATATACGGCTGGGTGCGCTTATCCACCACTCCCTTTAAAATTGTAATCAGGGCCCGGGAATAGTCCATATCCTTTTCTTCAGTCAACGTATCTTCCATTCCTTACCCCTCACTTTTATAAAAAATAATCTTATCCATATCCACCTGAATATCCACGGCATTTACATTTTCCATATCCAGAAGCTGACGCTCACCATCCACAAAGCTGCGGCTGTCACTGCTGGCAATTACCAGATAATTAAGAAGCTCTGTCAGGCCCTTGGTAAGCGGGTGCTTTTCCAATATCTCGCTTAAGGAAACCTTTTCCTTGTCCCCCATGACATCAATGATATTTTCCTCCAGCACCTTTCTGTCCACATATACCTGTTTGAAAAGTGCCTCCACAGAGCCCTGATGACTTCCCTTTTCAATGGCACTGCTTTCAATAACAGGCTTTTTGGGTGGCACAAATAGTGGCCTGTCCATAATAAAATCAAAGTACGGGGCCGACTGATCCATTTTGGCAAATTCAGCATCTCTCGGAATATTGTCTTTTATGGAAATCGCCTTATCCTCCACCTGTTTGATGAGCTCATAAATATACCGCTCCTGCTCCAGATATCCCTCGTCCACATATTGACGTATCTGGCGTGACAAGTTGCTGACTGTATCCATAACCTGTCTGGCAGCTTCGGACCACTGACGGCGGATATGACGCATATCATACTGCTTTTCCACCTGTTCAATGCCCTGAATTTTCAATATTCTTCCCAAGGCCTCATCCAATTCTTCCCTGGAAGACTGGTTCATCAAATAGTCCCAAAAAGCCCCAAAGCTTCTGCCCTGCTCTGAGTGCTGTATATAATCCCTGTCCTGGAAAAACTTTTCCAAAAGCTCTCCCTTGCCCTTTTTCCAGGTAACTATCTGCTCCATAAGACTACGTTCCAGCTGGCGAAAATTTTCCTCTACCTCGCGGAAATCAGCCAGTATGCTTCTGGCGGTTTCGGCGGCATGAATATATCGGTCCTTTATTTGAACATCAT
>NZ_JAZTZI010000137.1:0-18123 GCF_045637405.1 Anaerovibrio sp. | reverse complement strand
GGCAAGACCTCCGGCAGAGGCCAGAAGGGTCAGAAGTCCCGTTCCGGCGGCGGCGTTCGTACTGGTTTCGAGGGCGGTCAGATGCCTTTATATCGTAGATTACCAAAGCGTGGTTTCAAGAACATCTTTGCTAACGTATATGCAGAGGTTAATGTTGAGACTCTGAACCGTTTTGAGGATGGTGCTACTGTTGATGCTGTTGCATTGATTGAGGCTGGTGTCCTTAAGAACGTACGCGATGGTGTTCGCATTCTCGGCAATGGTGAGCTCACCAAGAAGCTGACTGTTGTAGCCAACGGCTTCACCAAGTCCGCAGAAGAAAAGATTACTGCAGCAGGTGGAAAAGTTGAGGTGATCTGATTTGTTATCAGCTCTCTCTAATATCGTCAAGATTCCGGAGCTTCGAGCAAAGATCACTTTTACGCTGATAATGTTCGCCATCTTCAGAATGGGTACTCATATTCCTGTTCCTGGTGTTGATCCATCAGCTATTGAATCACTGTTCAACAATGGCAGTCTTTTCGGTTTACTGGATATGTTTTCCGGTGGTGCTCTTAGTAAATTCTCTGTATTTGCTATGAGTATTACGCCTTACATTAACGCTTCTATTATCATCCAGCTCTTAAATGTGGTTGTTCCTACATTGGAGCAGTGGTCAAAGGAAGGTCAGGAAGGCTATAAGAAAACCACCAAGGTTACAAGATATTTCACAGTATTACTTGCCTTCTTACAGGCCATGGGTATGTCCATTGGTTTGAAGCAGGCTATCCTAAATCCTGGTCCAGTGTCAATTCTCATTATTGCGATTACACTGACAGCAGGAACAGTTTTCCTCATGTGGCTTGGTGAGCAGATAACTGCTAACGGCGTAGGTAATGGTATCTCACTGATCATTTTCGCCGGTATCGTTGCTGCGTTGCCAAACAACATTGGAAAGATTTATAATTACTTACAGACAGGAACCATTAGTTATATTAATGTTTTCTTCTTTGCAGTGATTGCTGTAGCGATGATTGTGTTCGTTGTTGCAATTCACACAGCTTATCGCCGGGTTCCAGTATCATATGCAAAGAGGGTTGTTGGTCATAAGTCCTATGGCGGACAGTCCAGTCACATCCCGCTTAAGGTTAATACCGCGGGTGTTATTCCAATAATCTTTGCGTCATCCGTGCTGATGTTTCCAGTAACTATTGCCCAGTTTATTGATATCCCCTGGGTAAAAACTATTGCCGGGTATTTTGCGTGGGGTACACCGCTACAAACAACGGTTTATGCACTGTTGATTATCTTCTTCACGTATTTTTACACCGCGGTTACTGTAAAGATATCGGATATGGCAGAGAATCTGAAAAAATACGGTGGTTTTATCCCGGGCATTCGTCCGGGAGAGCCAACGGCAGAATATTTAGATTATGTCATGACTCGAATTACGCTTGCTGGCGCGTTATTCCTTGCACTGGTAGCTGTTCTTCCAACATTTATTGCATCCGCAACTCATCTTGAGGGTGTAAACTTTGGTGGAACTGCACTGCTGATTGTTGTGGGCGTTGGCCTTGACACCATGAAGCAGATTGAGTCCATGGTTGTTATGCGTCATTACCAAGGTTTTATGAATTAGGAGGATTAATTAAATGCATTTACTTTTAATGGGCCCTCCGGGTGCCGGCAAAGGCACTCAGGCTGCTAACCTGGTGAAAGAGTTTGGTATTCCACATATTTCCACTGGCGACATGTTCCGTGCCGCTATCAAGGAAGGTACTGAACTCGGAAAGCAGGCGAAGGCATGTATTGATGCCGGAAACCTCGTTCCAGATGAAATTACCATCGGCATTGTTCGTGAGCGTCTGGCTCAGGACGATTGCAAGAAGGGCTTTATTTTGGATGGTTTCCCTCGTACTGTTGATCAGGCTGATGCCCTTACCAAGATTTTGGCTGATTTGGGGCTTAGCCTTAAGAGCGTTGTTAATATCACTGTTCCTTCCTCTGATCTCGTTGAGAGAGCAGTAGGACGCAGAATCTGCAAGAGCTGTGGCGCTACCTTCCACATTAAGTTCAGCCCGTCAAAGGTTGAAGGCAAGTGTGATGAGTGCGGTGGTGAGCTTTACCAGAGAGCAGATGACACCGAGGAAACTATGAAGAATCGGTTGTCCGTATATGAAGCTCAGACTAAGCCATTGATTGACTATTACCAGAAAGCTGGTTTATACTTAGAGATTGATGGACGTCAGGCTATCGACAAAGTTTTCAAGGATATGGTTGATGCCCTGAAGGCTTAAGAGTTATGACAGGCAATTTTGCCTGGTACTACCGAGTTATTATAGAAGAATCGTGCAGCGAAAGCTGTGATGCCGGAAGATGGGGCCGCTCCTGCGGCCACCTTTCCTAGGTTATGACACTAAGGAGCAATACCACTTATGTCTAAACAAGATGTAATTGAAGTTGAAGGTAAAGTCCTGGAAGCACTGCCAAACGCAATGTTCCAGGTGGAGTTGGAGAACGGTCATGTTGTCTTGGCGCATGTTTCCGGTAAGATTCGAATGAATTTTATACGCATTCTGCCAGGGGATAAGGTCACTATTGAGCTGACACCTTATGATTTAACTCGTGGCCGTATCACCTATCGTTTTAAATAATCTTTGAGTAATCAAGGATAGTACATGAAAGGGGCATAACGCAATGAAAGTTAAACCATCGGTTAAACCAATTTGTGAAAAATGCAAGGTTATTAAGCGTAAGGGTCGTGTAATGGTTATTTGCGAGAACCCAAAACATAAACAGAGACAAGGATAATTAAGAAGGAGGTGCTTGATGTATGGCACGTATTGCCGGTGTAGATTTGCCACGTGATAAGAGAATTGAGATCGCATTAACATATATCTATGGTATTGGTCTTACCACTTCTCAGAGAATTTTAAAGGAGACTGGTGTTAACCCAGATACTCGTACCCGTGATCTGAGCGAAGATGAGGTTATTAAGCTTCGTGATATCATCGATAAGCAGGTAGTAGTAGAGGGTGACCTTCGTCGTGAGCAGTCCCTGAATATAAAGCGACTCGTTGAGATCGGCTGCTATCGTGGTCGTCGTCATCGTATGGGTCTTCCTGTACGCGGACAGAACACAAAGAATAACGCACGTACCCGTAAAGGTCCTAAAAAGGCTGTAGCTGGTAAGAAGAAGTAAGGAGGAGTTAGAGTGGCAGTTAAGAAGTCTGTACGTCCTAAGAAAAAGGACCGTAAAAATATCGAATTTGGTGTTGCTCATATCAGCTCCACCTTTAATAATACTATCGTTACCTTGACCGACAAGAACGGTAATGCACTTTCCTGGGCAAGCGCAGGCGGACTTGGTTTCCGTGGCTCCAGAAAGAGCACTCCATTTGCAGCTCAGATGGCAGCAGAGGTTGCTGCAAAGGCTGCTATGGAGCATGGCTTGAAGCAGGTTGATGTTTACGTTAAGGGTCCTGGTGCTGGCCGTGAGGCTGCAATCCGTTCCCTGCAGGCAACTGGTCTTGAGGTTAGCATGATTAAGGATGTTACCCCAATTCCTCACAATGGTTGCCGTCCACCAAAGCGTAGAAGAGTATAATGGGAGGTGCAAACTAAATGGCAATTGATAGAGTACCAGCACTGAAGAGATGCCGTTCCCTCGGTATCGAGCCAGGTGTTATTGGTCTGAATAAGAGTTCCAACCGTCAGCCACGTCGTACCCGCGGTAAAGTTTCCGAGTACGGTGTTCAGCTGAAGGAAAAGCAGAAGGCAAAGTTCATTTACGGTGTACTGGAGAAGCAGTTCCGTTCTTACTATAACAAGGCTAAGAAGATGCAGGGCATCACTGGTGATAACCTCATCAGCCTTCTCGAAAGAAGAATCGACAACGTAGTGTTCCGTCTTGGTCTTGCTTCCACCCGTAAGCAGGCTCGTCAGCTCGTTCGTCATGGTCATATTACTCTGAACGGCAAGCGTCTGGACATTCCATCCGCTCTCGTTGATGTAAATGATGTTGTAGCAGTTTCTGAAAAGGCTCGTTCCAACGCATTCTTCAAGGAGTTGGCTGAGTCCAACAGCGCTCTCAGCGTTCCAGCATGGATTACTGTAGGTTCTGATAACTTTACCGGTACCATCAACAGATTCCCTGCTGCAGATGACTTCGACATTCCTGTTGACAGCCAGGCAATCGTCGAGTTGTACTCCAAATAATATCTGTGTATTAATTGTCGTATTTGTACATATATGCATTGATTTATTGAGGAGGGCAATTCCAGATGATCGAAATCGACAAGCAGAAGATTGAGATTCAGATAGAGGAAATCAGTGAGGACGGCCGCTATGGTAAGTTTATCTGCGAGCCTTTGGAGCGCGGTTATGGCATTACCCTTGGTAACAGCCTTCGCCGTATTCTCTTGTCCTCTTTGCAAGGTGCAGCAATTACCGCCATTAAGATTGATGGTGTGTTGCATGAGTTCTCCACAGTTCCAGGTGTTCGTGATGATGTTTCCAACATCATCCTTCACCTTAAGGAGCTCTGCCTTAAGATGCACAGCGATGAACCTAAGACAATCCGCATCGAGGTTAAGGGTGAGAAGGAAGTAACAGCAGCTGATATTATTCACGATGCTGATATTGAGATTCTTAACCCAGAACTGCATATCGCAACTGTTAACGAAACAGGTTCCCTTAATATAGAAATGACCGTAGAGCATGGCCTTGGCTATGTTCCAGGCGATAAGAACAAGAAACCTGATCAGGCTATTGGTGAGATTCCTATTGATTCTATTTTCTCTCCTGTACGCCGTGTTAACTATAGAGTTGAAGATACCCGTGTGGGTGACACTGTCGACTATGACAAGCTGACCATGGAGGTTTGGACCAATGGTTCTATTACTCCTGAGGAGGCTGTCAGCAAGGCAGCAGGTATCCTGATTGCAAGACTGAAGCTCTTCAGCAATCTGATTATTGATACCAAGCCAGTTGCTGCTGCAGAGGTCCCAGAGACTGCTGCTGTTAGCACTGCTGATATGACTGATGCTCCAATTCTTGATAAGAAGGTTGAGGAGCTTGAACTGACAGTTCGTTCTTATCATTGCCTGATGAGAGCTGAAATCAAGACAGTTCGCGACCTCATCAACAAGACTGAGGCTGAAATCATGAAGGTTCGTAATCTTGGTAACAAGTCCTTGGTGGAAATCAAGAACAAGCTCCAGGAGCTGGGCCTGTCACTTAAGGAAAATGATGGTTCTGCCGATGATTTGGCAGATAACTGATTGACATTTCGAGATTAAGATATAGGAAAGAGGGAAATAAATGGCTTACAGAAAATTAGGTCGTAACTCCAGTGCTCGTAAGGCACTGTTCAAGAGCATTCTGACTTCCTTCTTCAAGCATGAGCGCATTGAGACTACCGAGGCTAAGGCCAAGGAGATCAGCGGACTTGCAGATCAGCTTATCACTCTCGCTAAGCGCGGTGATTTGGCTGCTCGTCGTCAGGCTATTGCTCAGCTTGCTGATGAAGATGTTGTTAGAAAGTTGTTCGGTGAAATCGCTGAGCAGTGCAAGGATCGTCAGGGTGGTTATACCCGTATCCTGAAGCTGGGCCCACGTCGTGGTGACGCAGCTCCAATGGTTATCCTTGAGTTGGTAAAGTAATTTACAGCTAACATATATGAGAGGCATTCCTTACGGAGTGCCTCTTTTTGTATATATAGGCGGGAACAGTTTTCTGTCACCCAGTTTTATCCCTAAAAGATATTTTTCCTAATAATGAACACCGTGAAAAATCCAAACTCGCTTCGCTCAGACATTGGATGTTTTCCCGTTGAGCAAGTAAGGAAAAATATCTTTTTTAACGTGATAAAACTTAATGTTCCAGAAAACTGTTCCCGCCTTTTATATGAAAAAGAGAAATTTTCTGTCACTGAGTCTAATCCCCAAATGATATTTTTCTAATAATTAATGTTAACCTCTATTCTTAATTGCGTTGACAATGGAACTAGGCTATAATATTGATTTAGAGGTGTTTTGCGTGAGTTTTATTGAATGCGTTGATTTAACACATATCTATAATGCCGGAATGGAGAATGAAATGCCGGCTGTTGAAAATGTTAATATAAAGATTGAAGAAGGGGAGTTTGTGGCAATTCTGGGCACAAATGGCTCAGGGAAGTCCACTTTGGCCAAGCATTTTAATGCCTTGCTGCTGCCTTCATCGGGAAAGTGCCTGGTAGACGGTATGGATACCAAGGACGAGGAGCATACCTATGACATAAGAAGGCAGATAGGTATGGTTTTTCAGAATCCTGATAATCAGATAATTGCTGCTATTGTGGAGGATGATGTAGGCTTTGGGCCGGAAAATATTGGTCTGGATCCCCATGAGATACGCCGTAATGTGACTGCGGCTTTAAGGGCCGTGGACATGGAGGAATTTCGCCATTTTTCACCTCATCATCTTTCAGGTGGCCAGAAGCAACGGGTAGCCATAGCAGGGGCCCTGGCTATGAATACCAAATGCCTCGTATTGGATGAGCCAACTGCCATGCTGGATCCAAGGGGGCGCCATGAGGTTATGGATACGGTATCACGTCTTAACAAGGAGCGGGGAATTACCACTGTTTATATAACCCATTTTATGGAGGAAGCGGCAATGGCCGACAGGATATTTGTCATGGACCAGAAGCATTTGGTGGCAAGTGGCACACCAAGGGAAATATTTAAGGATATTGGGGCCATGAAAAAACGTGGTTTGGCGGTGCCTATGGCTGCTGAGATGGCCTACAGATTGCAGCAAAAAGGGATTAGAATAACAGAGTCTATAATTAATACAGAGGATTTGGTGAGGGCGATATGTCAATAGAATTAAAAAACGTATCATATACCTATATGCCCAAGACTCCCTTTGAGCGTCTGGCTCTTGATGATATTTCAATAACTATTCCGGAGGGGAAAATAACCGCCATTGCAGGGCATACAGGGTCGGGGAAATCAACCCTGATTCAGCATTTTAATGGCCTTTTAAAGCCCAATAAGGGCACTGTTCTTGTGGATGATGTGGATATTGGCAAAAAAAATGCAGAGGCTAAGGCAGCCCGGCGGAAGGTAGGTATCGTATTTCAGTACCCTGAGTATCAGCTTTTTGAAGAAACAATTGCCAAGGATATTGCTTTTGGCCCTATGAATATCGGTTGCAATGATGAAGAGACACTGGAAAGGGTAAAAGGGGCAATGGCCTTTGTAAATCTTGATTACAACAAATATGCCCACCGTTCCCCATTTCAGCTTAGTGGTGGTCAGAAGCGTCGGGCTGCCATAGCAGGCATTTTGGCATTGCAGCCAAAGTATTTGGTATTGGATGAGCCAACAGCCGGCCTTGATCCAAAGGGGCGTGAATCCCTTATGGAAAGGTTCAGGAAGCTCCATAAGGAAAGGGATATAACTATTGTACTGATTTCCCATAATATGGATAATATTGCCAGTTATGCAGATAATGTCATTATTCTGAACAAGGGGAAGGTTACCATGGAGGCTGCTCCAGAGGAGGCCTTTTCACAAAATGAGCTTATAAGTAAGGCTGGCTTGGAATTACCCGAGGTAAAAACCATAATGAATGAACTTGCCAGAAATGGTCTGGAAATACCAAACAATGCTTATACTATGGATAAGGCAGTAGACGAAATAATTGAGGCGTTAAGGAGGAAGGGAAAATGCTGACAGATATAACTTTGGGGCAATATTTTCCCGGAAATTCCCCAATTCACAGTATGGATGCCAGAGTAAAGATAGTGTTGCTCTTTATTTACATAGTGGCAGTGTTTTTATTCGATAATCATATTAATTACGGGATTATGACGGCAGGAGCAATAGGAGTTGTACTTCTGTCAGGACTGCCTTTGGGGACGATTTTAAAGTCAATAAAACCACTGTGGTGGATTATTCTTTTCTCCTTTGGTATTCATCTGTTCAGTACACCGGGAGAGCCAATATTTAAGGTATGGAACTTTGCAATGACCAAAGAGGGAATAATACAGGGATTTATCATAAGCCTGAGGCTGGTGTTGATGATTGCAGTTTCTTCCCTTCTGATGTTTACCACATCACCGCTTAAGCTGACGGATGCCCTGGAGTCTTTGATGTCACCTCTTAAGAAAATTGGCTTTCCGGCCCATGAGCTGGCCATGATGATGACTATTGCCATGCGGTTTATCCCAACACTGCTGGAGGAAACTGACAAGATTATTAAGGCACAGCAATCCAGAGGCTCTGACATTGGAGATGGCAATTTTTTCCAGCGGGCCAAGGGGATGATACCGGTATTGGTACCACTGTTTATTTCTGCATTTAGAAGGGCCGATGAGCTGGCTGTTGCCATGGAAGCCCGTTGTTATCAGGGGGGAGTTGACAGAACCCGCATGAAACAGCAGCGACTTCACAATATAGATTTTTGGGCGGGGGGAATCTTTGCTTTGTTCCTCATCAGCTTAATTGTGGTGCAGCTTGCTTTGTAATTGTTTAAAAGGATGAAATATGAAGCCTGAACATAAGGATATAATGAAAGCGCGGAAGCGCAATATACGTTTGACAGTGGCCTATGACGGTACCAACTATAACGGCTTTCAGAGGCAGAATCCTCCTGCTGTTGCAGTACAGAATATTTTGGAGGACAAGCTCCAGAAGGTTTTTGGGGATACGGTGGAGCTGGCGGCTTCGGGACGTACCGATGCCGGGGTTCATGCCCGGGGGCAGGTAGTGAATTTTTTTACTGACGGCTCCATTCCTGTAGATAGGGTACCGCGGGCGGTAAACAGTATATTACCTCCGGATATTGTGGTTTTGGAGGCAGCAGAAGCTGCCAGGGAGTTTAGCGCCCGTCACAGTGCTGTGAGTAAAATATACAAATATCGTATTTTACAGGGGGATATTCCTGATCCCTTTGAGCGGAATTACAGCTGGAATATACGGAAGGAGCTGGATGTAGAGTCCATGAAGGCTTGCCTGGAGCTTATCAGGGGAGAACATGATTTCAGTGCCTTTAGGGCCGCCGGTGGTCCTCCTGTGAGTCCTGTGAGAAATATTTACGAGGCCGGCCTGGAGGTTCAGCAGGGAGGGCGTATAGTGGAGCTTATCTTTCATGCTAACGGGTTCTTGTACCATATGGTTCGGAATATTGTAGGGACCCTTGGTAATGTAGGTCTTGGGTGGAAATCAGTGGAGGACTTTAAGCGGATAATGGATTCATTGGACAGGACTCAGGCGGGAGCAACAGCACCAGCTCAAGGATTATATCTTGAAAAGGTTTTTTATTCTAATGATTAATTTCTTTTTCAATATATAGGTATTTAGTACCATAAAAATCTATGCTATAATGTTTAATGGGGAGATTTTATTCCTTTGTTTCGTGTTACATTTTACAGATGTTCAGTTGCTGTACTATTGCAAAATTTCTTTAAATATGTAATATTGTTGTGGGGAGTAACTTTTAGAGGAAAAAAGTGGGAGATGGCGTAGATGAGAGGAGCTTTATCGCAGGATATTTTTGTCAGGCCTGATGTGGTATTAAAGCTGGGACAACAGCTGAATATTTCATTGCCTGACGACGAAAGACCTTTATTCAGTAAGCTGGAAAATATAGGTGATGGGGAGCTGGTTCTGACGGTGCCGGTAGATGAGGACAAATGTCCTGCAAGGATTTCTCCAGGAACGAGCTTTACATGTGATTTTTTCGATGGCTGTTCCTATTATAAGTTTGCTGTGGGATTTCAGCGCAGAGTAATTGAAAATGTTCCCGTGTGGTATACCGATAAGCCGGCTAAGGTGCAGAAAATACAGCATAGAGAATTTGTTCGCATAAAGTTTGATAATCCATTGGTAGTCAGACTGCTGGATGACAATGGGGCTGAGGAGGAAATGATTTTCACCACCAGCGTGGATTTAAGCGGTGGAGGCATTTGCTTCCTGCTGGACAGGCCTTTGGAGGTCGGTAAAAAAATAACAGTGGAAATTAGTGAAATCCCGGGGATAGGATTATTCAACAATATGGCCACTGTAGTAAGATATGCTGAGCTTGATGAGAATACGGAGGAACGAAAATTCCATATCGGGGCACAGTTTACCCATATAGACTCCAAGATTCAGGATAAAATTATTAATCATATTTTTGATTTACAGAGGAAAGCACCTAAAAAATGTATAAGATATTAATGGATAATAAAGGAGCCGGTCGCATATAAGTGACCGGCTCCTAGCTTTTTGAGCATTACATATTGCGTTGTCTAATAGTTTTTAAATCAATTGCCGAGTCAAGCTTCTGTTGAATATCATCCAGCATCTTGTCCAGCTGCTTCATCTCATCCTTAAGATTATTGACATCCAATAGACTGTTGTGAATTTGCTCTCCCAGAGCATAGTAATCTTCAAAGTTCATAAATACCCCCCTGTAACATCCCCATATGTGAAAATTATATCACAAATTATGAATCGTACAATACGCTCTTTTTCTTAAGAAATGTTTTTTCCATAAATGGAAAAATTTTAACAACTGCGTTATAATATACATTAGGGTAATTATGCCTGTATTTTACAGGTTTTTCGATAGTTATACATTCACGGGTGGTGAAAGAATGAATTCTCTTTTACGGGTTGGAATTGATGTTGGCTCCACCACGATTAAAGTAGTAGTTCTCAACAAGGAAAGAGAATTGGTATACCAGAAATATGCACGTCATTTTTCCGAAATCAATTCTGTTTTGAAAGAAAACCTTCATGCTTTAAGCAAGGTCATTGAAAACAAAAAATTTTCCCTGGCCCTTACTGGTTCAGCTGGCATGGGTATTGCTGAACGTATTGGTTTGCCATTTGTTCAGGAGGTTATTGCCTGTGCATCTGCTGTAAAGTCCCTGATACCACATACGGATACGGTTGTGGAGCTGGGGGGCGAGGATGCCAAGGTAACCTACTTCGGTGAGGCTCCTGAGCAGCGTATGAATGGTGTTTGCGCTGGTGGAACGGGTTCTTTTATTGATCAGATGGCATCTCTCTTGTCCACTGATGCCCAAGGACTTAATGCCCTGGCTGAGAAGGGGAAGCAGATTTATACCATTGCTTCACGGTGCGGTGTATTTGCCAAGACGGATATTCAGGCTCTTATGAATGATGGCGCTTCCAAGGCAGATATAGCTTTGTCTATATTCCAGGCGGTGGTAAACCAGACCATCAGTAATCTCGCCCAGGGACGGCCTATAGATGGCAAGGTAGCCTTTTTGGGAGGTCCTCTGCACTTTTTGCCTGAGCTGAAAAAACGTTTTATTGAAACCTTGAAGCTGGCTCCTGAAAACGTGGTCAAGGTGGATGATGGCAATTACTTTGTTGCCGTAGGGGCGGCCATGAGCGAGGAAGCGCGTCCTGTTGAGCTTGGTGAGCTTAAGGAAAGTATTAAAATGGCCGAGGAGGTAATGGCCTCTGAAAGCCGTGAGGCGGATTTTGTTCTGTTTGAGGATGAGCAGGCGTATGAGGAATTTAAGGCCCGTCACGACAGGGACAAGGTACCAAAGGCTGATATGTCCAGCTATCATGGACCTATCTATGTGGGCATAGATGCCGGTTCTACCACCACCAAGCTGGCGGCCATCGGCAGCAACAAAGAGCTGCTTTATACATCTTATGGCAGTAACCACGGTTCACCATTGAATACTGTGGTGGATGAGATGAAAGAGCTGTATGCTGCCATGAATGATGATACCTATATTGCTTCCGTAACCACCACTGGCTATGGTGAGGCAATTGTTAAGGCGGCTCTTCATGCGGATAATGGTGAGGTGGAAACCTTTGCCCACCTGAGAGCAGCCCAGGAGTTCTGCCCTGACGTATCCTTTGTATTGGATATAGGCGGTCAGGACATGAAGTGCTTCTACGTAAATAAAGGAAGTATTGGCAGCATAACTCTTAATGAGGCATGCTCTGCAGGGTGCGGTTCTTTTATAGAAAACTTTGCCCAAAGTCTTAAGATGACAGCCGGAGAATTTGCGTCCAAGGCATTGGAGTCCAAGGCCCCCGTTGATTTGGGCACAAGGTGTACGGTATTTATGAATTCCAAGGTAAAGCAGGCTCAGAAGGATGGCGCCGCAGTGGGAGATATTTCTGCGGGCATTGCTTTATCTGTTATAAAAAATGCTTTATTTAAAGTAATGCAGCTTAAAGATGTAAGCTCCCTTGGGGAAAATATTGTTGTTCAGGGAGGTACCTTTTACAACGATGCAGTTCTCCGCTCCATGGAGCTGTTGTTGGAGCGTAATGTAATCAGACCGGATATTGCAGGCCTTATGGGAGCCTATGGGGCCGCAATTCTTTCTTTGGAGTCCGGTACTAAGCACTCTTCAATTTTGCCACTTAATAAGCTGGAGACCTTTACCGTAAAGAGCAATTCCTTCCGTTGTCATGGCTGCGGAAATTCCTGTCAGGTCACGGTGCAGATTTTCCCTGATGGTGGCCGGTATTTCACTGGTAATCGCTGTGAACGGGGAGCTGGCAAGGAGAAGAAGGAGCGCAAGGCTGCCAATATTTATCAATTCAAATATGATCGGCTGTTTAATCATTATGAGCCATTGAAGAATGCTAAGCGTGGAAAAATCGGTATTCCACGGGTTCTCAATATGTATGAGGATTATCCATTCTGGTTTACCTTCTTTACGGACCTTGGCTATGAGGTGGTGCTTTCCAGCGAATCCTCTGCCCAGCTGTATTACAGTGGTATGGCCACGGTTCCTTCAGATTCATTGTGCTATCCGGCCAAGCTGGTTCATGGTCATATTATGGATTTGGTGGAGCGGGGCATCGATAAGATATTCTATCCATGTTTGCCATATAATATGACAGATGATTTGCATCCGTCAGACAATCACTTTAATTGTCCGGTGGTGGCTTCATACGCGGAAAATATTCGTGGTAATATGGATATTTTACAGGAAAAAAATGTAGAATTTTTGGAACCATTCCTGCCAATTAACAATAAGAAAAAGATGGTAAAGCGCCTTAATGAAGAACTGGGAAAAAATGAGGGGCTGAAAAAATCTGAGATTGCGCAGGCTGCTGAAAAGGCCTACGCTGAATTAGAAGCTTATCGTGAGGAGGTGCGCCAGAAAGGCGTTGAAATCCTGCGGGAGGCAGAGGCCAGGGGACAGCATGTTATTTTACTGGCAGGCCGCCCGTATCATGTGGATCCTGAAATAAATCATGGCATTCCTGAAATGATTCAAAGCTATAATTTGCCGATTATTTCCGAGGATGCTGTTTACCACTTGCCAGTTAAGTCTGAGCCATTGAAGATTGTAAATCAGTGGAGTTATCATGCAAGACTTTACCATGCGGCTCATTATGTGGCAGAGCATGACAATGTAACCCTGATTCAGTTCAGCTCCTTTGGCTGTGGGCTGGATGCGTTGACCACCGGTCAGGTTAAATCCATTTTGGAGGACCATGAACGGATTTATACCATGATTAAGCTGGACGATGTAAGTAATCTGGGAGCTGCCCGTATCAGGCTACGTTCCCTCATTGCGGCACTGGCTCGCAGAAAGCCTGTGGAATACCAGCAGCTGGAGATTTCCGAGCGGCCTCATTTTACGGAAGAATGCAAGGGTACACATACTATTTTGGCGCCTCAGATGGCACCAATTCAGTTTGAGCTGTTTGAGTCAGTGCTTAACAAGCATGGCTATAATGTTATAATTCCGGAAATGCCTAGAAGTGCCATTGATGTGGGACTGAAATTCGTGCATAACGATATGTGTTATCCAGCAATTGTGGTTATTGGTCAGCTTATTAATGCGGTTCGGCAGGGTAAGTGCGATCCCGATAATACATCCATCATGCTGTTCCAGACCTGTGGTGCCTGTCGTGCCACAAATTATATAAATGTTCTGCGACAGGCCTTGAAGGATGCTGGCTATCCTCAGATTCCGGTATTTGCCTGCTGGGGGCTTGAAACAGATGCCTTCCATTTTGACAGGGACAGCCTTATTGATGCCATTAAGGCAGCGGTATATGGTGATGTGCTTATGAATGTACGGAATCGTACCAAGCCTTATGAGCTGAATATTGGGGATAGTGATCGCCTTTATGATACCTGGATGGAACGTTGCAAGGCTGATCTCAATGAGAAGAAGGGCAGTTATAAGCGGTTCTCCAGAAATATCAAGGCTATTGTTGAGGACTTTGAGGCTGTTCCTATTGATGAAAATATGTGGAAGCCGAAGGTTGGTATTGTAGGTGAAATTCTTGCCAAATATCATCCTGTGGCCAATAACCATATTGAGCGCCTTCTATACGAGGAGGGGGCTGAGGTGGTAATGCCTGACTTTGTGGATTTCTTTATGTATTCCGCCTACGATGCAGTGGTTAAGCGGGAGCTGTTGGATGGCAAGCTGAAGAGCAAGCTGATTTCCAAGATGTTTATTCAGCTTATGGAATTCTACCGCCGTCCTGTAAGAAAGGCCATGAAGCATAGCAAGCGATTTACACCGCCTCATACTATTAAGGAAATTGCCGATATGGCCAAGGAACACGTTTCCCTTGGTAATATGGCCGGTGAAGGCTGGTTCCTTACAGGAGAAATGGTTAAGCTCATTAAGAACAACGTACCAAATGTTGTTTGCCTGCAGCCATTTGGTTGCCTGCCAAATCATATTACCGGTAAGGGCGTTATTCACGAGCTGCGCCGTCATTACAAGGGGGCCAACATTTTGGCAATTGACTGCGATGCTGGTGCCAGTGAGGTTAATCAAATGAATCGCATTAAGCTGATGCTGTCTGTGGCCAAGGAAAGGGGACCAAAGGCAGAGTCGGCCTTTAAAAAAGCATAAATAAAAGTGCTGTCCGGGAAAGGGAAAATATACCTTTTTCAGACAGCATTTTGAATGTTCGAGGTATTAAATGAAAAAGAAATATAAAGCTACAGTGGCACTGGCTATAAGTGTATTGGGGGCGGGAGCTACCATGTCCTGGCCTGCAAGCTACGGCTTTTGGGGCGGCATGCTTCACAATGGCTTTTTGGCGGCAACTATAGGCGGTATGGCTGATTGGTTCGCAGTGACGGCCATTTTTAGAAAGCCACTGGGCATTTCTTATAAAACTGAAATTATTATCAGAAACCGTCAGCGCATAATGGATGCTTTGGTGGAATTCGTGGGGCATGACCTCCTCAGCACCGAAAATGTCATGCAGTTTGTTGATAAACAAAATGTGGCGGGGCTGTTGGCCCAGTACATCGATGTCCAGGGGAAGGATCGTTTGTCCACCTTGGCTGAGGAAATAACCAATGTGGTGTTCAGGGATATGGATGCCCAGTCCATGACCAAAAGGGTTACTCCTTTTATAAAGGAGGCAGTGGATAACAAAATTCTTCCTGCCATATCCGATGATATAATGGACCGCCTTTCCTCCCGGGAAATAACTGATATTATTCTTAAAGGCTTGCTAAATGCCGGGGAGGACTTGCTGCATGAAGAAGCCATGCTTTCTATTTTGAAGGAAAACGTGGGAGAGTTTCTCAAAAAATATGAGGGAGACGGTATGGGACGTGGCTTTGTCATGGGGTTTATGGGGCTGGACAAGGAAAAGGTCAGCGGCTTGCTGGTGAAAAAAGCCCAAAGCTGGATGGATTCCGTAAGGAAAGATGAGGAAAAATGGTCTGAGGTTTCCCGGTGGTTACTGGTGCGAATGCAGCTGTTATGCCAAAATCAGAGGTTGAGGGACAATTTGCAGAGAAAGCTACGGGAGTTTTCCTCGGAAGAAAAAATTGAAGCTATGGTGAGAAAATATCTCGATGGCGTTATATCCAATAATGAAATGGGGGACAAGGTTCAAAGGGCTGCCCGGGATTTTTTGGAAAAGTTCGTCGAAAATGACGAGTGGAAAGAAAAAATGGATGGCGTCATTAAGGAATGGATGGCAAGAGAGCTGGAGGCTCATCATAACACCATTACCAATATGATAGAAGAACGCCTTAATGGACTTTCCAATGAGGAGCTGGTGGAATTTACCGAGGAAAAGGTGGCAGATGATCTGCAGATGATTCGGATAAATGGCTCCGTGGTGGGCTCGTTGGCGGGTATGGCGTTGTATATTGTAGTTTATTTGGCAGGGCAGGTGATCCATCCATGATATGGCATAGCTGGAACAAGGCCGATAAAACCCTGTTGGGGGCGGCAGTAATATTTCTTTTCACTTTGTGCCTTCACATAGAATATCCTGATAACCTGTTTGCCAAGGGACTGCTGTTTTGTGCAGAGGCGGCTTTGGTGGGTGGCATTGCCGACTGGTTTGCGGTTACGGCATTGTTTAAAAAGCCATTGGGCTTCCCATATCATACAGCCATACTGCCAAGACGTCGGGATGCTTTTGTTGAAGCCACGGGAAAGATGCTGCAGAAGGAATTCTTTTCAAAAAAGAAACTTTTGAACAAGGCAAAATCCATTGATTATTCAGCAAAAATAAGTGAGTGGCTGTCTACAGAGACTAACCGAGACAAAGCTGCCAAATGGCTTCAGGAGCTTTTGGCAGATAATGTCAATGGGATCAAGATATTGGCGGCAAATAAGCTGGATGGGTGGTTGAATAGTCCGTCTATGGCTGATAAGCTGATGGACGAATTAAGTAATGGCACCCAAAACAGTGATGTTCTGGAAAGATTGGCTGATGAATTTATTAAAGGTACAGGCCGTTATGTATCCCAGGATAGCTTCAAGGATAACTTGGTGGAATATTTGGAGTCATACATAGATGAAAAGTTGAGCAGTCCAATGGCTAAAATGATGATGGCAGGTGCCCAGAATTCCAATCTGGTCAATGTGGAGGAAGCTGCAGAACTTACCCAACAACAGGCTGTTAAGCTTCTGGAAAAGCTGGCAACCCCTGAAAGCCAAGAAAGACAAGCTGTTTTATCATCATTGACGGATATAGTAAAAAAGACCCTAAAAAATTCTGAGTTGAAGCAGGAATTTTCTGTTGTGTGGTCGAATTGTAACAAAGAGACTTTTTATGTAAGGAATTCTATGTCCAAAATTGATTTTGCCGGGGGTAATGAAGCAGGCAAATTCATGTATTGGTTGGCAAGAATATTGGTGGATACCTTCTGGAAGCTTCTCAATAAAGATATCACCATGAAAGGATATATTAACGAAACAGTGTATGGAATCACTGGTCGTGGTGCCCTTCAGGCACAGGAGATGCTGGGGGATATTACAAGAGATGTATTGGGAAGCCTTACAGATGATCAGATGAACCATCTGATTTATGACAAGGCGGAACCTGATTTGTTATGGATCAGGATGAATGGCTCCATTGTTGGTGCAATAATAGGCTTGTGTATCTATTCAATTTCATGTATTTTAATATAGTAAGTCTTGCTTAAAAAGCAATATAAGGAAAAAAGGGGCGATTTAGGGAATGAAATCAAAACTTATTTTATGCCAGGTACTCAGTGCAGCCATTGGCTGTCTGATTGGTGCATTGCTAGGCGGTGCACTTGGGGTAGTAGCTGGCATTGTGGTTGCAGGGGGTATTGGAGCAGCCGGTGTAAATAGTATTTTAAAAGGCGGAGAGCCTGTATCTCCGAAGCCTGCCGTGAGACCGGCAGACAGAATTTCTAAGGAAAGCGCTGCTGTTTCCAAAAAGATTAAACCAGATGTGGATATGATGGGTATATCTGAGGAAATGGCCTATGCTTCCCAGCAGTTATTGTGGGGAATCGGTCAGTTCAGAAGCACCTTGGACAAGCTGGATAAGTTAGCCTTGTCCATCAGCTCCAAGAGCCAGGGAAATGCCAGCAGTCTGGAGGAGGCTTCTGCCAGTGTTATGGAAATCGCCGGCTCTGCACATAATGTATCTGACACTGCAATTTCCAGTTTGGAACAGTGCAAGGAATCTTCAACCTTGGCAGAACAGTATAGGGATTCTATTAACGAGGTAAGCAAGGCTATAAATAATGTAGGCGATGTGGTACAGTCCGCAGTAGCTGATATTGATGAGCTGAATGTGGCTTCTGAAAAGATTGAAAACTTTGTAGAAAAGATTCGCGGTGTTGCCAGCCAGACCAATCTGCTGGCTTTGAATGCGGCCATTGAGGCTGCCCGTGCCGGT
>NZ_JAZTZI010000136.1:0-22041 GCF_045637405.1 Anaerovibrio sp. | reverse complement strand
AGGACTAACTCACTTCGTTCGTGTCGCAACGAGCAGGGAGATATGCTCACCAGCTGTTGTAGTTTGTTTTCCCCCACCTAAAGAGGTGAGGGACATCTTAAAGCTCGTTATATTACAGGAAAAGCATCAGTGCAATTGCTGCTGCGATACAAGGCAGAGCATTGCGCTTGGATACTTCCATAGGGTTAACCTTAGCCAGACCAGCGCAGATAATAGCTGCACCAGCCACTGGGGACATGGAACGGCCCATAGCACCTGCAATCTGTGCTAAAGAACCGAGGTTCATAATGCTGAGACCGAACTGCTCAGCAAATGGAGTAACTGCACCATTGAATGCAAAGGCGGCAGCATCACCGGAACCGGAAATAACAGCAATCAGGAATGGACCAAAGGTGCCGGCAGCTGCAGCTGCGGACTGGGAGCCTTCCATGAGCTCAGTCATGGCTTTAGTAAGGCCTATAGCGGACATACCAGTGGTGAAAATGCTGGCGCAGACGATAAGACCGATTACATCAGCATAAGCATCACCCATGCCCTTGAAGAAGTTCTTGCAAACCTGCTGTGCGTTGGACCAGGTAACTAAAAGACCAAGAACAACACCGAGAATCATGGAAAGAGCAACGCTCATTTCCGGGAGTACAGCAATCTGCTTGGAGCTGAGAATCAAAAGAACAAGTGGTACCAGTGGTACAATAGCCTTGAGAGGATTTACCTTGAAGGAATCAAAATCATGTGCAGCATCATTCTCAAGAGATGCACGGTAAGCCTCACTGCGTTCATCGTTTGCGCCTTCCTTCATAACGATAGCATAAGCGGTCATTACTGCAACGCAGGCGAAGGAGGCAATGATAGATGCAGGGGTTTCATTGATGATAACTGTCATCATGTCAGTGCCAGCCAAGTCAGCTACAAATGGATTATGAGCATTACCAGGGCTGATGGCACTACCCCAAGTACCAGCCAATACGGTGGCAGCTGCCATAGCAGGATGAACACCTGCGGCAATAAGAGTAGGAATCAGAATACTACCAACAGCTGCAGAACAACCGGATGCAGATGGGATAGCCAAGCTGATCCACCAGGTCAGGAAGAAGGACAGCGGAACAAGAATAACGCGTCCCTTCTTAAGGACACCGGAGATGGACTGAACCAGGTGCTGGTCACACTCGGTCAGCTTCATAACATAGGAAAAACCCATTACTGTACAGATGGTTGGTACGAGAGAATTATTAGTCATAGCTTTGATGAAAGCAGGCATAATATCCTCTGGCATGTTGCCAATCAGGCACATGATAATACCAGCCAAGAACAGTACCAGACGCGCCTCAACCTTTTTGATAATCAGCGCAAATGTAAGAATAACAATAATAATTCCAGCGAGTAACATTTTTCTACCTCCTAATCTCACTGTATAAAAAATTTCCAAAACAATTATAAGCTATACTTATTTATTTTTCAAATTTAAAGAAAAATCATTTGTACTTTTAAGTTAGACACGTAAATAAATAAAACTATATTTATATATTTAAAAAATCTTTTCATGAAATAATCAGAAATTACCCTCATAATAAATGCAAATGGGATGAAAAATAAGAACATTTAGGGTATAATGTATTCCGTATGCAAACAAATACATCATACATATTGATAATATATATAGAAACAGAGGGATATTAGTTTTGTACGCAACCGATGAATATGCAGATATTGAGCAAAAGATATTAAATGGAGCTAGGCTTACCAGAGAAGACGGTATCCGTCTTTTTAATTGCCATGATATTGCCTGGTTAGGCAATATGGCTGATATGGTGCGAAAAAAGAAGTGTGGCGATATTGTTTATTACAATGTGAACTGTCATGTAAATCTCACTAATATATGCACCTCCCATTGTAAGTTTTGCGCCTTTGGCAAGGATAAGGACAGCAAGGGAGCATATGCTTTTTCCATTGAGGAGGCCCTTAATGTTGTTCGTGATGCCAAGAAGGACCCGAATTTGGCAGGACTTCATGTGGTAAGCGGGCTTCATCCGGATTGGAGCTTTGAGGATTATTTGGAGCGGCTCCAGGCTCTGCATAATGAATTTCCGGAGCTTTATTTAAAAGGCTTTACTGGGGTAGAGATTACTCATTTTTCCAAGATTTCCGGCCTCAGTGTTGAGGATGTGCTAAAAAAATTAAAGGCTGCTGGTCTTAAGGCAATTGCAGGCGGCGGTGCGGAGATTCTTTCCGATAGAGTAAGAGCTGAGCTTTGTCCAAATAAGGCCACAGCTGATGAATGGATTGAGGTGGCCAGAACTGCCCATAAGCTGGGTATCAAAACAAATGCCAGCATGCTATATGGTCATATTGAGACCATTGAGGAACGGGTGGACCACCTTATAAAATTACGTGAGCTTCAGGATGAAACTGGCGGTCTTCAGACCTTTATATGTTTCCCATTCCTGCCTAAGAACACAGAGCTGGGAAAGAGTGTAAAGCAGACCTCCATGTGGGATGACCTTAGAACTATGGCTATTTCCCGTTTGATGCTGGATAACATAAAGAATATCAAGGCTTATTGGGTAATGCTTACAGTTCCTGTGGCTCAAATAGCCCTGGGCTTTGGTGCCAATGATATTGATGGTACTGTACATAAGGAAACTATCCTTCACGATGCGGGGGCAACCAGTCCAACGGCTCTTAGTGAGGACCATATTATTAAGATTATTCGTGATGCAGGCCGTATTCCGGCTGCCTGTGACTGCAATTTCAATATATTGCGTCGTTTCGATTAAGCATCAGTTTAGTTATTAAGGAGAATTACCAAAATGACTGAAGAAGCTATAAAAACTGCAAGAGCAAAGGCTGAAAAAGGGGAGCGACTTACCCTTCAGGATGCCCTGGCCCTTTATGAGGATAATGACCTTCTTTTTCTTGCCTCCTGTGCCCGAAAGATGAAGGAAAAGAAAAGCGGCAAAAATGTTTTTTATAATGTAAACAGACATATAAATCTGACAAATATCTGCACCTCCGGCTGTCCTCTGTGTGCCTTCCAGTGTGAGGAGGGGGACAAGCGGGGCTATGTTATGGAACCGGAGGATATTGCCAAGGTCCTTGAGGATGCCAAAAAAGTCAAAAATCTTGGGGAAATCCATATTGTAAGTGCGCTGCATCCAACCAAGACCTTCGATTATTATTTGAATGTGGTGCGCCAGGTGAAGGCGGCCCTTCCAAATGTGGACATTAAGGCCTTTACCCCTGTTGAGGTGGTGCATTTTAGCCAGATGACAGGAAAATCTGTAAAGGAAATTTTGAAGATTTTGCAGGAGGCAGGCTTGTCCTCCTTGCCAGGTGGCGGTGCAGAAATTCTTAATGATCGTGTGCGCAAGGAAATTTGCCCTAAAAAGGCCACCACAGCCCAGTGGATAGAAACCATAAAAGCGGCTCATGAACTGGGTATTCGTACCAACTGCTCCATTATGTATGGTCACATTGAAACCATTGAGGAGCGGCTTCAGCACCTCTTTACACTACGGGATATTCAGGACGAAACAGGTGGCTTCCAGGCCTTTATCGCCTTCCCATTTCATCCAGCCAATACCCAGCTTAGTCACCTAAAGCGTGTGGGCTCTTGGGAGGATATGAAAATGATAGCCATGTCCCGTCTGATTTTGGACAATATTGATCACGTCAAGGCCTTCTGGATAATGCTGACAACACCGTTGGCACAGCTGGCCCTCGGTTTTGGTGCCGATGATTTGGATGGTACCATCGGTGAGGAGAAGATTATCCATGAGGCCGGGGCCAAGACCGGTACCGGCACCACCAGAGAGCGGCTTAGAAAGCTCATTACTGAGGCGGGTATGATACCTGTGGAAAGAGATACCTTCTATCATCCAATAAAGGAGGCGGAATAAATGCGTATGGAATCCAAGGAGGCCGTGGAGCTTCTAACTAACGGCGATCCAATAGAAATGGGCCGTGCGGCTGATGCAGAACGCCGCAAGCGGTTTGATGATACCGTAACCTTTATTGTGGACAGAAATATAAATTATACCAATGTGTGCAAAAATGAGTGTCGTTTTTGCGCCTTTTTCCGTCGCAAGGACCACCAGGATGCCTATCTTCTGACCAATGAGGAAATTCTGGCAAAGGTGCAGGAAACTGTGGATGCTGGTGGTACCCAGCTCATGATTCAGGGTGGACTGTACCCTGATTTGGGTCTTAAATATTATGAGGATATGCTAAAGGCCATTAAAAGCAAATACGACATAACCATTCATTCCTTTACGGCCACGGAAATTCAGCATTTTGCCTATCAGGAGGGTATTTCCATTTTGGAATGCCTTAAAAGATTGCAGGCTGCAGGTCTGGACAGCCTTCCAGGTGGCGGTGCAGAAATTCTGGTGGATGATGTACGCAAACGGGTCAGTCCTAAGAAAATAATGACTGATGACTGGCTTCATGTTATGGAGTGTGCCCATTCCATTGGTATGGAATCAACGGCTACTATGGTTATCGGTTTGGGAGAAACCATGGCTCAGCGCATTGAACACATGGAAAGAATCCGCCAGCTTCAGGATAAAACAGGCGGCTTTAGAGCCTTTATTTCCTGGACCTTCCAGCCACACAACACTGAAATGGGCGGTGAGAAGGTATCTGGCTGGGATTATATGCGCAATCTTGCCATGAGCCGTCTGTATATGGATAATATCAAGCACATTCAGGGCTCCTGGGTAACTCAGGGGGAGCGTATCGGCCAGCTTACTCTGGGCTTTGGTGCGGATGACCTGGGCAGCATTATGCTGGAGGAGAATGTGGTGAGGGCTGCAGGCACAGCTTATGATATGTCCATCAACAAGATGGTTGAGATGATTAAAGGGGCCGGCAAAAAGCCAGCCCAGCGAAATACCAAGTATGAGATTTTACGGAGGTTCTGATATGGCTGATAATATGATTCCTAAGGCAGATTATGCTGTAGTGGGTGGCTCCGGCACCCTTTCCTCAAATTTTCCTGCCAATGTGAAGGATGAAGATGTTAAAATAGTGGCAGAGAACCTTTATTTTGATACTCCATACGGCAAAAGTCCGGCCTTCCGCCATTTTACTGTGGGGGAGAAGCATGTTCTTACCGTAAGAATGCACGGCTGGCGTAGCGGTGTTACCAGAGCAGATGCTTCCCGTCAGGTATTCTGGGTATTCCGTGAGGCGGGAGTTAAGCGCATTATTTCCGAAGGTGGCGTAGGAACGGTAAACAAGCTTCTGGATATCCGTGATTTTATGATACCGGATGATTACCTTGATATGTCCATGCGCAAGGATGTTATGCTGGATGGCCGTTATCTTCTGGTAATGCGTGATGCTCTGTGTCCTGAGCTTCGTGAGGCCCTTATTAAGGCCACCAAAAAGCGCTTTGATGGACGCATTTTCACCAGAGGAACCTATGCTGTAACCGACGGCCGTCATTTTGAAAGTCCTGCTGAGGTGGCTATGCTTAACGGTCATGCAGACATAGTGGGGCAGAGCATGTGTCCTGAGGTGTATCTTGCCCGTGAGATAGGTGCCTGCTATGCGGGATTGTATTTTACCGTAAATTATGGTGAGGGTATAAAAAAATGGTCCCATCAGGATATGACAGATATTTTCTATGATGATGCACCTATGATTGGCGAGATCATATTGGAAACCATCAGAAATGTTGATGCTGAGGACAGAAAGTGCGAATGTCTTGAGCTGCGCAAGGAAACCCTGTTAAAGGATGTATACAATCAGGAGTCAGCCAAGGGCTGATATGTTGATGTGAAATGGCGGTGATAATATGGTCTTTGTGAAATTTAAAATGAAGCTATTGGCTTTGGCAATGGCCTGCGCCTTTGTATTTTTACCTAATGCCTCTGAGGCATCCAAAATAAATGACGCTCAACAGACCACGGTTATTCTGGAGAAGGAGGAGCCCAAGGGGGCAGCTGATGATGGAGCTGATCAAAAGTATATCAGTGCCAACAAGCCTATTGCTGATGGTGGCAGTCCTTGGATGGATGTGAGTGTTATCGACAAGAAGCATGAAGTTCCCGGCTTTTCTGCCAAGGATAATTTCTATTCCTACAACAATGATTATTGGATAAAGCAGATGGGTGAGTATGGTATCAGCTCATCCTATGACGTGTTCAACGAGGTAAACAGCAAGGTAGATTATAACATTGCCAATTTGCTGGAAACACCTTCCCTTTTTAGCCATGATGCCTCCATTTGCCAGAAGGTATATAGGATGGTAAAGGATTGGAACAAGCGTGATAAAATTGGCTTGAAGCCTCTGATGGATGATGTGAATAAAATAGAGGCTATTCAGACGTTGGAGGATATGGATAACTACATTATTGGGGATGTGGTTCCAAACAGTGCCTTTTGTGAGCCGGATTTACAGCCGGATTTAAATGACACCAAGCATTATGCCATGAATATTATTCCTATGGGACTTACCCTGGGAGATGCAGCGGAATATTCCAAATTGACGGTGTTGGGCAAGCGCATAAAAAATGCCAATGATGTGGCGGCCAAGAAGATGATGATGCTGGCAAAGTACGATGAGGAAACTGCCAAGGCCAAAATAGAAGCCATGTATCGTCTGGAGTATGCATTAGCTGGCAGCATGTATACCCGTGAGGAGGCCTCCAAAGCGGACTATATTCAACGGACCAACAATCCCGTAACCCTTGATGAGCTGAAGGATATGGCTGGCCGTTATCCTATAATGGCCTATCTTAATAAATATGGTCTTGACCAGGCAGAGCGCTTTTCCGTACCAAATCCTGCATATATAAAGGCTTTGGCGGCATATTACAACGAGGAACACCTTCAGGATATGAAGGATACCCTTATTGTTTATCGTATGCTGGAAAATATGGAAATGCTTAACTCAGCGGCCAATGATGTTGCCATGGAGCACAACCTGGCAGTGCGGGGTTATAAAGGAAGTGTTCCGGACTGGGTACGGGGTGTGGAATACGTAAAAGCCGTATTGCCGGGACCACTGTCCAACCTTTATGCCGAGGCTTATTGCAGTAAGGAAGTAAAGCAGGATATTGAAGGTATAATAGCTGATGTAACCAATTATTATAGGGCGATGCTTCAAAATGAAACCTTCCTGTCTCCGGAGGTCCGCCAAAAGGCCATTACCAAGCTGGATAATCTGAAGGTTCGTGCAGTTATGCCAGATAAGCCTAAGAAATGGAATGATATTAAGCTGAATAAGTGCAAGAATCTTATTGATGTGCGTAATGCTCTTTTAAAATGGGAGATTGGTGAGTACCTCAAGAAGATGAATGGCGAGGTGGAAATTAACTGGATCCCGTCCTATACCGTTAATGCCATGTATAATATAGCTGATAATTCCATTAATATTCCTGCGGGAATTCTCAACGGTGTATTTTATTACAGCGACTATTCCTACGAGGAAAAAATGGGCGGTATAGGTATGATTATTGCCCATGAGATTTCTCACGGCTTTGATACCACCGGCTCCCAGTTTGATGAAAATGGTAACATGAAGGAATGGTGGACACCTGAGGATAAGGCGGCTTTCAATGAAAGGGCCAAGAAAGTAGTAGACTACCTTAATAGCATTACTGTATATGAAGGACTTCATTGCAATGGTGAAATCAATAAGGGAGAGACTATTGCCGATATTGGCGGTATGCAGTGCATACTTTCCATTGCCAAGAATAAGCCGGATTTTAATTACAAGCAATTCTTCAATCAATATGGCAAGCTGTGGCAAAGTATATATACCAAGGAGTTTGGGGAGCTTCAGGTGAATACGGATCCTCATCCGTTGCCATATCTAAGGGTAAATGTTATATTGCAGCAATTTGATAAATTCAATGAGACCTACGATATAAAGCCAGGGGACAAAATGTATCTGGCTCCGGAAAAGCGGATTCTTGTATGGTAGGTCTGAAATAAGCTAAACAGGGCAACAAATTACGCAAAAGGAAAACTCTGCTGTTAGTCAGGTAGTCTGATTAATAGCAGAGTTATTTTTTTAGCCAGTTATTAAGCTTAAAAATTAATCCTCATCTATGCTTGGAAGGAACACGAAGAGTATGGAGCTTACCAATAAAAGGTAAGGGTAAAGAAGATAAGGCAGTACATGAAAAGCGGAAATTTCCCAGCCAAGGCTGGTTGTAATGGAAAGAGCCACCAGCATTTGGGCACCGTATGGAAGGATGCCCTGGAATATACATGAGAAGGTATCAAGGAGTGAAGCAGATTCCTTTGGTGAGATATTAAAGCTGTCAGAAATCTGTTTGGCAATAGGGTTGGTCATTACGATAGCAACGGTATTATTGGCAGTGGCAATATCCATGAAGCCTACCAGCATACCAATTCCCAGCATACCACCCTTTTTGGTGCTGAATATCTTATGTACTGTAGAAAGAAGGGCATTAAAGCCACCATTATATGCTATGAGACCGCCGATACAGGATACCAGAATGGCAACCATGGAGGTTTCAAACATTCCGGCGGTGCCCTTGCCAATATTTGCCAGATAATCCAACGTTGATACTTCACCCATGCCCAGCATAAGAATAGAACCGCTGATAATACCTACAAGAAGCACTAAAAATACGTTAAAGCCCATGATTCCGCCAATGAGTACCAGGAGATAAGGAATAATTTTAATAAGGTTATATTCCTCAATTTGAAGGGCTCCGGCTGGACGTTCCAATGTGAGGAAGTAAAGAACTATTATGGTTAAAATAGCCGCTGGAACAGCGATTTTAAAGTTAGCCTTGAACTTATCCTGCATTTTACAGCCTTGACCGTTGCAGGCGGCGATGGTGGTGTCAGAAATAAAGGAAAGGTTGTCACCAAACATGGCTCCTCCCATTACTGTTCCCACACAAAGTGGCATAGGATAACCAGTGCAGCCACCAATGGCGATGGCAATAGGTGTAATGAGGGTAATGGTTCCCACAGAGGTACCCATGGCCAATGATACAAAGGCGCTGATAAGGAATAACACAGGAATGGCATAATCTGCCGGTATAAGGGAAAGGAGAAAATACGCCACACTTTCTGCACTGCTTCGTCCCAAAACCCCAACAAAAACGCCCGCCATAAGGAAAATCAAAATCATGGTGATAATATTGGGGTCAGCCATGCTGTTGGCCATAATCTTTAATTTTTCATTCATATTAATACCCTTCGCCTGAATACAAGCCACAAGCAGGGCAATCATAAATACAACAACAACTGAAACATTATAAAAGCCCATTGGTACATTCATTATGTACTCCAGGGTAATACCTAGTCCCAGATAAAGGAACACAAAAACTGCAATAGGCAGTAATGCTCCAAAGCTTTTTTTATTTTCCAAGTTCGTTCCTCCTAAGTAAGATGAAGATTTAATATACTAAGTTTTCCTATTTAATGAAAAGTCCTTGAACATTATACCCTATTTATTAAAAATATTCTATTTTTCTATGGTTTAAGCAGGAAAAATAGGGTGTAAAGGAGAAATAAAATAAACGTGCGAAATAGAAGTAGCGGGATAATGCTTTTTTGGTTTATGCGGTTCAATAGGTAATAAAAATGAGTAATTCACATGGACTAAAGGATAATTTAATGAATTGCAGTATGGAAATGAGTTTTGACTATGATAATAGTCTGCGGGAACAGTTGGCGGTTGTCGATTCTATGTCCAAGTTTTATATTTACATATATTCCTTTGATTTGGTGACAGAAATGTATAGGGAAATATATGTGGATGAGGCTCATGTTCATACCATTATGGGAGATGCTGGCAATATCAGTATTTCTGTCAAGGATATGTGCCGGATGCTGGTTAAACCTGAATATATATCGGGCATGGTGGATTTTACGGAAATCAGTACCATGGGATATCGCTTGCAGGATAAAAAGTATATTACCTATCAGTATGAGGGAATCAATACCGGCTGGCTTGAGGCTATTCTTTTTCCTGGAGAAGTGGATGAGAATGGTGTTCTTACCAAGGCTATTTTTGCAGTTCGTGACATAAACTACGAAAAAAACAAGGAATCACAGCTAATTTACAATTCTTATGTTGATGATCTTACCCAGTTATATAACCGTAAGATGTACAATGAAAATTTGGTAGAGTACGAGAATTCAAAGCTTCAATCTAACATGGTGTTTCTGTCAGTTGATGTTAACGGCCTTAAAATTGTTAACGATACATTGGGCCACGATGCTGGTGATGAGTTAATTATCGGGGTTGCAGATTGCCTCAGACGGTGCTTTTCTCAGTATGGTCGGGTATATAGGCTTGGTGGCGATGAATTTGCGGCGGTCATTTATATTTCTCCGGCTAATCTCCCACGGCTTATTTGCAATTTTAACAGTATTGTGGAAGGCTGGCATGGCAAGCTGGTGGATAGCATGTCCATATCCTTGGGTTACGTTACCCAAACAGAGTGCTGTGAGAAAAATATTTATGAAATGGCTAAGGTTGCTGATGAACGCATGTATCGTGATAAGGAGCAATACTATGCCCTTAAGGGAGTAGACCGTACCGGAAGACAGAGTGCCCACAACGCCCTCAGTTGTATGTATGAAAAGGTCCTGAAGATGAATCTTACAACTAACAGCTATCAGATTATTCACATTGATGAGAAGGAGTTTAAAAATTTCAATGATACCAGATATTCTCTTTCTGTGGATATTAAGCGTTATGTTGAGGATGGATATATTCATGCAGATGATCAGGAAAAGTTTTTAAAGTACATGAATATAGATTATATTAAGGAATTTTTTGAAGGAAAAAAGAATTATTATTCATTTTCATATAAAAGAATTGTAGATGGAAAATATCTTACGGTAACTACTGAGTTATTGCGGGCTGATGATTATTCAAAGGATAATCGGACCATATTTTTGTTTGTAAAAAAATATAGATAGGTTGCAGGTAAAATAAATATCCCCCCAAGCGGTGCTTAGGGGGATATGTTAGTTTCAGATGCTATTTAAAACTCCTGAAGGAATCCCATAACATATTAAAGGATTTCTTTTCCTGAAGCTGGGTAAATAATTCCTTGGTATTCATCCAACCTATTACTCCTTGCTGAATATTGCCACCGCCTAAATGTTCCTGTAAGAGATTGTCATATCTGGATTTATCAATTTCCACAGGCTGTTGATCGGCAGTATTATTTTCTGCTTCGCTGGTTAACCATCCAGGCAGGTAATAGTGATTTGTTTCCGTGCCATCATAGCCGGATAATTGCCATTTTCTGATGGCAAATTCATCAATTAGTAAATCGCCAATTAGGCGTACAGCATAGGTTTTGGTGGTGTTCTCAAACTCAGTTTGCCATTTTACGCTGTCAAATATGTAATAATAAATCCCTTCCCCGGGATTTGCATATATTTTAGGATTTTTTGCTGAATCCGGTGCGCTGAAAATGTCCGGATAATCTGATCCACCTGTGAGATACACACCCCATCGGCGTTCCAAGGTCGTTGCGTCCATTTCCTCACACTGGATATAAGGTGCCCCGTCCAAGCCTGCTTCCTTGGCCTTGAAAAGTTCAACATTGCCGTCATGGTCAAGATCCGTTATGGCATAATGCCATTTTTCCCAATCCTTATCCTTTGCCGGCGTTACGAACCACCCTTTACTTCCCATACCTGTCTGGGACAAAATATCGATTTGATGAGCCTGCTGCATAGGGGCTGCCAGGGCCGCAGTAGCAGCCAACGATGCCAATAATGTCATGGCTAATGATTTAAACATAATTTTTGCCATTGGTATAAACCTCCTTAAAACACTTTCCAGTCTTCAAATCAAATTCGACAAAAATATCTGTCTTTCCTTCAATAAAAAAACATTTATTACATGATGCATGATATACTATAGAAAATTATTGTGCCATGTAAAAATGAGCATATAAAAAAATTCAGGGGGGATTAATTTGCTTAGAGTTAGTGGTATTCTTTCAATCGTGCTGTTGGCGGTTATTATTTTTGGTGGAATTGGAACCTATAACAGCATAAAGGAAGCTCGTATTAATGTCGATGCCCAATATGGACAGGTGGAAAATCAGATTCAGCGACGGGCTGATTTGATACCAAATCTGGTGAACACCGTAAAGGGATATATGAAATATGAAGAAAAGGTTCTTACGGAGGTAACAGCTGCCAGAGCCCAGGTGGCCGGAGCCGGCTCCCCGGAGGAGATGGCAGCTGCTGATTCTGCCTTGTCAGGAGCATTGGGACATCTTTTTGCAGTAGCTGAGAACTATCCGGAGTTAAAGGCAGATGCTCATTTTACAGAGCTTATGCGGGAAATATCCGGCTCAGAAAATCGTATCGCGGTAGCCCGCAAGGACTACAATACTGCTATAAAGGACTATAATGTTATTGTCAGCACCTTCCCCGGCAATATGTTTGCCGGAATGATGGGTTATTCTCCTATTGCACCATTTGCGGCTGAGGAATCGGCCCATAGTGTGCCACAGGTGGCATTCTGATGTGGGGGAAGCGTACTCTTTGGCATTCGTTGCTGGTTTTGGTTCTGCTTGTGGTTCAGGTAATATCATGGCAATTTATAAATTACGGAACGGCCCTGGCAGCAGATATTCCCGCACCGCCAAAGAAGGAAATTTATGTGGCTGATTATGCCGGTATGGTAATGTCAGAGGAAAAGCAGGAAATTTTGACTATTGGTCAGGACTTGGACAAGCGTTTTGGTGCCCAGCTGGTGGTAGTAACCATTGTTTCCTTGCAGGGTGAAAGTATCGAAGAATACGCTAACGAGCTGTTTCGTAAGTGGGGTATTGGAGACAGAAAAAAGAATAACGGCGTATTGCTTCTAATTTCCAAGGAAGACAGAAGATTTCGCATAGAGGTGGGCTACGGACTGGAGGGTGCCCTAACAGATGGCTACACCGGTGAAGTTTTGGATGGTATGGTACCATACTTTAGAAATGGCGATTATTCCGCAGGAATAGCTGATGCTTACTTCAAGCTGGCAGGAAAAACATACGATGAATATGGAGCGGCACCTCCGGAGGGGTTTGTAATTGAAAATTCATCATCTGATGATGTAAAAGGTACGGCAATGGGAAATAACCCGGCAGTAAAGGACAATCCGGCTGCAGGTGTCAATGCAGAGACAGGAGCTAATATAGAGGATGAAGAATATGAATGGTGGGAATATATTCTCTACGGAATCTTTGGCCTTGCCCTTGGAGTTGGACTGTTTTATGTTTTGATATGTTATGTCCTGTTGCCAATGCTGAATTTAACTATTTTTGCTTTTATGGCTATTTTATATATAGTTTCCCTCGGCCATCTGGGTTCTCTTGACTTCAATGGTATCTTTAGTGGTAAAGGCGGAGGCTTCGGCGGTGGCGGTGGAGGCTTCGGCGGTGGCGGCGGAGGAGGAGGCTTCGGTGGCGGTTCCTCTGGTGGCGGCGGATCGTCCGGTGGCTGGTAAATGAGAGTTTATGTATGTGTGTTGTAGGGGGAGGTTCATTTTATGAAAAAATTAATTGCAATCAATGGAAGCCCAAGAAGAAGTGAAAACACAGCCCAGCTTTTACAGCATAGGCAGAGAGCTGGTTAAATAAAAAGGGAAAGTCCGTTTCACGAGCTAAAAGTTTAGCAGGTAAAAGGAAATAGGAAAAATAATTTAAATTTCACATAGAATTGGCCACTTTTTGCAAAAAAACGACTAATTTTTGCAAAATTGTTGAAAGATAGTGATTTTTTTTTAATTAAGTTGTCTTGTGGATGGGAACCCATCTTGTTGAGTTGAATGCCCCATGAATGGTGAGGCGTCAGCTCGGATAATATAAAATAAAGGCGCGTATATTTGTCGCGCCTTTTGCCTTGAGGAGTTTATTATTATGGAAACACTGCAAAAAGCACTTGCTTGGAAGCATACACAAAAAATTATAACCTTTGTAATTATTTTAAATGCTGTTGTATTGGGTATATTTCCTGGTGTTCATTCTTCTTACTTCCATTACTTTGCTTAATGTAATGGTGGGAATTGTAGTTGAAGCTGTAGGTACCATATCTGAGGCAGCCAAAAAGAAGCAGGCTGCCAAGGATGCGGAAAAGGCATCAGCTGATTTGTTGGAAGCTGATGAGGTGGGAAAGGAAATCCGAAAGCATTTTGAACAGATTGAGGAGCTGCTGAAGGCAAGGAAAGAAATGTAGGTTATGTTACCCTTGATCTGAACCGCAGTGGTTTTCCCGGCAAGAAGAAAGGCATTACCGGAGGGCGTTCTGCGGTATTCCATATTTAATAGTCATAAAAGTTACAAGGGGCCTGTCATGGAACAGCCCCTTATTTTTGTTGGGCTGTTTAAATTAGCCCGATATTATGGTATAATTGCTTCTGTGTGTAAACAATGAAATCTATATCAAATATATGATTTGGATGGTGATAAAATGAAGGTTACCAAGAAGGATATGGAAAATGTAGCAGTATTGTCCCGTCTGGATATTCCTGCTGACAAGGAAGCTCAGTATACCCAGCAGCTCAATGATGTGCTGGAGTATTTTGACAACCTGAGTGCCGTTAATACCGATGATATTAAGCCACTGGCCCATGTGTTGCCTATCAGCAACGTGTTCCGTGAGGACGTGGTGAAGGAATCCCTGGACAGAGATTTGGCCCTGTCCAATGCGCCATTGAAGGAAGATGGCTATTTTAAGGTTCCAAAGGTATTGGAAGACTAAACTAGGAGGCAGCACTGTGAAATTATTTGAACAGCCAGCACATGTCCTGCACGACATGCTTGTTAATAAAGAAATAACCTCACTGGAGCTTACTGAAGCAGTTTTGGCCCGTATTGATGAGGTGGAGGGTGACGTTAAGGCTTATCTTACCATTACCCGTGATGAGGCTATTGCCCAGGCAAAGGCCGTTGACGAAAAGATTGCCAAGGGTGAAACCATTTCCTTCCTGGAGGGTATCCCTGGCGCCATTAAGGATAATATTTGCACCAAGGGTGTAAAGACTACCTGCGCATCCAAGATTTTGCAAAATTTCGTTGCACCTTATGATGCAACTGTTATGACCAAGCTGAAGGCTCAGAACCCTGTTATTATTGGTAAGGCCAACATGGATGAGTTTGCCATGGGTGGTTCCACTGAGAATTCCGCATTCCAGAAGACTGGTAATCCTTGGAACACTGAGTGTGTTCCTGGTGGTTCCTCCGGTGGTAGTGCTGCTGCTGTTGCTGCTGGTACTGCTGTATGGGCTCTGGGCTCCGATACTGGCGGCTCTATCCGTCAGCCGGCTTCTTTCTGCGGTGTAGTAGGCATGAAGCCAACCTATGGCCGTGTATCCCGTTATGGCCTGGTAGCTTATGCTTCCTCCTTGGATCAGATTGGACCTATAACCAAGGACGTTACTGACTGCGCCCATATATTGAACATTATCTCCGGCCGTGATGAAATGGATTCCACCAGTGTAAATGAGGAGGTTCCTGATTTCACCAAGGCTCTGGTGGAGGACGTTAAGGGCCTGAAGGTAGGTATTCCTAAGGAATATTTCGTAAAGGGCATGGATCCTGATGTGGAAAAGACCGTACGCGAGGCTATTGATAAGCTGAAGGAGCTTGGCGCTGAAATCGTGGAGATTTCCCTGCCAAATACCGACTATGCAATTTCCACATATTATCTCATTTCCCCGGCTGAGGCTGCTACCAACCTGGCCCGTTATGACGGCGTAAGCTATGGTGAGCGGGCAGAGGATGCCGCTGATTTGGTGGAAATGATGACCAAGACCCGTACCGAATATTTAGGTGAAGAGGTTAAGCGTCGGATTATGATTGGTAACTACGCCCTTAGTGCTGGTTACTACGATGCGTACTATTTAAAGGCCCTGAAGGTTCGTCGCCTTATTAAGGAGGACTTCGACAAGGCCTTTGAGCAGGTGGATGTAATTGTATGTCCTACTGCACCAACGCCTGCCTATAAGATTGGTGAGAAGATTTCCAACCCGCTGGAAATGTATTTGCAGGATGCCTGCACGGTTCCTCTTAATCTTGCTGGTCTTCCTGGTATTTCCGTACCATGCGGTTACAGCTCCGACAATATGCCAATCGGCTTACAGATTATTGGCAAGGCCCTGGATGAGGAGACTATTCTCCGTGTGGCCTACACTTATGAGCAGAGCCAGTCATTCCACAATGACCGCGCTCAGTTGGGAGGTAACTAAGCATGAGCTACGAGGCAGTTATTGGACTTGAGATCCATAGTGAATTAAAAACAAACACCAAGATTTTCTGTGGCTGTGCTACTACCTTTGGTGCTGAGCACAACACTCATGTGTGCCCGGTTTGTCTTGGCCTTCCAGGTGTTCTGCCTACCCTTAATAAGCGGGTATTGGAATTCGCTATTAAGGCTGGTCTGGCCCTGAATTGTGAGATTAATAAATTTTCCAAGTTTGACCGTAAAAACTATTACTATCCAGATTTGCCAAAGAACTGGCAGACTTCCCAATATGATTTGCCAATCTGCGAAAACGGTTATGTAGATATTACCAAGAGCAATGGGGAAACCAAGCGTATCCGTATCACCCGAATTCACATGGAGGAGGATGCCGGTAAGCTGGTACATTCCGGTAACACCATTAAGGATTCCGATACCTCTAATGTTGACTACAACCGTACCGGTGTACCTCTCATTGAGATTGTATCTGAGCCGGATATGTCCTCACCTGAGGAAGCCCGTCTCTACATGGAGAAGGTTAAGTCCATTCTTCAATACATTGATGTTTCCAACTGTAAGATGGAGGAGGGTAACCTCCGTGCTGACCTTAACGTATCTCTCCGTCCTGCTGGCAGTGATGTTCTTGGTACCCGTACTGAGATGAAGAACATCAATTCCTTCAAGGCGGTGGAAGAAGCCCTGACCTATGAAATCGAGCGTCAGGAGGAGGTGCTGGAGGATGGCGGTCATATCATCCAGGAGACCCGTACCTGGGATCCTGACCGTGGAATTACCCTTTCTATGCGCAGCAAGGAAAATGCCCACGACTACCGCTATATGCCGGAGCCTGATTTGGTGCCTATTATCACTACTGACGAAGAAATTGAAGCCTTTAGAAAATCCCTGCCTGAGCTTCCAGATGCCCGCAAGGCCCGTTTGGAGGAGCAGTATGGTCTGTCGGCCTATGATGCAGGTATTATCACCAGCTCCCGTGAGATGGCGGAATACTTTGATGCTGTTATTGAAACAGGGGCTGATGCCAAGCTGGCGGCCAACTGGATGATGGGTGACCTGGCCAAGAATCTGAATGCTGAGGGACTGGAAATCAGTGCTTCACCAGTTGATGCCAAGCGTCTTGGCGAGATGATTAATCTTATCAGCAAGGGAACTATTTCCTCCAAGATTGCCAAGAAGGTATTTGAGGAAATGTGGAAGAGCCCTGACAGTCCTGAGAAAATCGTTAAGGATAAGGGACTGGTACAGATTACTGATACCAAGGCTATTGAGGAAATCGTCGATAAGGTTATCGAGGCAAACCAGAAGGCCGTTGAGGACTACAAGTCCGGCAACAAGAAGGCCATCGGTGCTTTGGTTGGTCAGGTAATGAAGCATTCCAAGGGCAAGGCTAACCCTCAGACTGTAAATCAGATTTTAGCCCAGAAGCTGGGATAAGTACATAAGAAATAATATAACGGAGCTGATTAGCTGTATTCGAACGGCAGGCAATGTGACTGGAGGTGTTTCCTCTGCCTTTGTAATGGCCCGCCTGAACGATAATGTGGATAAGGAAATATATAGTAAATAGTAAATATTTTTTGACAGCAAAAAGGCTGAGGGGAAATCTCTCAGCCTTTTTCCGTGAACGATTTAGTTGTTTTTTATTGGATTATTTTTAGGAATTCCAACAGGAACCAGATGGTGAACAGATAAAGAAGCGGATGAATATCTTTCCGACGGCCGGCGGCGATGCTAATAGCTACATAGCTTATCATACCCATGGCTACACCGTTGGTGATGCTATAGGTTAGTGGCATAACGATACAGGCCAGCACCGATGGAAAAAGAGTCGGTTTATCATTCCAATCCAAGGTACTGATTTCACCAAACATCTGAATACCGGCGATAATCAGTACCGGTGATGTAATAGCTGGAACCGCGGCAATAGCCTGAGCCAATGGAGAAAGGAATATAAGTGTTATAAATAACAGGCCGGTGGTTACTGCGGCTAACCCTGTTCTGGCACCGGCCATAACGCCAGCGGAGGATTCTGCAAAGCTGGAGCATGGTCCTGTTCCCAACAGAGTACCCCAGAAGCTGGCAAAGGCATCAGCCATTAAGGCACTGCGTAAATTTGGAAAAACGCCACCCTTCATCAGCTTAGCCTGCTTGGCTACGCCAATCATGGTTCCGGTGGTATCAAACATGGTTACCAACAGTATAACCATTACAACTGGAAGCATCTCATGTATCTGGTCAAATTCCAGTCCGCCAATGGTGGTATCAATCCCCGTTGGCAGGGATACCAATTGGGAAGGTAGCGGGAGCAGCCCGATAATTCCAGCAATAATAGCAATAATAATCATACCTATCAGCAGAGCTGCCGGCACATTTAAAATCGTCAATATAAGACATAATAGAACGCCAATGGCGGTAAGGGCCGTACCAGGATCTGTGAGATTTCCCATGGTTACAAAGGTACTTGGATCAGCTACGACAAAGCCACCATTTTTTAGGCCGATAAAGGTTACGAATAGGCCTATGCCTGCGGTAATACCAATTTTTAGACATTCGGGAATAGAGGATATAAGCTGTTCACGAAAGGATGTCATGCTCAAAACCAGAAAGATGGAGGCAGCTACGAAGCAGGCCCCCAGGGCATCCTGCCAGCTATGGCCCATGGATACAACTACTGTAAATACCACATAGGCATTTATGCCGATACCGGGGGCAATTACAATGGGGTAGTTGGCAATCATCCCCATGTAAAAGCAACCAATGGCAGTGGCAACGATGGTTGCCAGAAATACTCCGCCAAAATTCATGCCGGCATGTTCAAAGAGGGCCGGATTAACGACAATGATATACATTATTGCGAAAAAATTAAGTAGACCACATAACAACTCGGTTTTTATGGAAGTTTTTCGCTGTTCAATTTGGAAATGACGCAAAATAAAGCCTTTCATACTGTATCAATCCCTTCTGAGTAATGGATTATCCCCAGATTAAATAAGATAAGAAATATATATTCAATCCTATATTATTTATACTATGTTACATTTGATGGTGTCAAATGGTTTTAGCTTTTATGTTATTGCACTTTAACTTTTCTTAATAACAAACTAAAATATAATTTATTTTTTTATTTTTTTATAAATTTATAGGGAAAAATGAATTAATGTCGAATACACTTGAGTATATAACGTATGATTAATTATATATACAAAGGAGTGTGAAGCAATGCGTAAACTAAGCAGGGAGGCCCTGGATATAAAGCGGTCTGAGCAATCCTTTGACCGAAAACGCAAGACTGTAGGTTTGTTTGGTGCCCCGTTAGTGGCTATGCTGGTGTTTTTTACCCCAATAGATGGAATAACTGTAGAGGCTCATAAGCTGCTTGCCATTACAATTTTAGTTTCATTGTGGTGGATCACGGAGCCTGTACCAATTCCGGTTACGTCCCTTATCGGTCCGGTGCTGGCTGTAATGACAGGGGTGGTGAAGGAAGTAGATGCATTTGCTGCCTTTGCTAATCCTATGATATTTCTGTTTATGGGAGGATTTATCCTTGCCAAGGCCATGATGATTCATGGATTGGACAAGCGATTTTCCTATTGGCTATTATCCATGTCCTGGGTTGGCTCTAATCCACGCCGTATCTTTCTCGCCATTGGTTTAGCGGCGGCTCTTTGCTCCGGCTGGGTCAGCAATACAGCTACAGCGGCCATGATGCTGCCAATTTGTTTAGGACTTTTAAGTGCAATTAAGGATATGATGGCGGCCAACGGAAAGGATATTGATTTATCTGATTATAAATATGCTACAGGACTTATGCTGATGACGGCCTATGCGTCTTCCATCGGTGGTGTTCTTACACCAATTGGTACACCGCCTAACCTGATTATGCTTGGGTTCCTGGATCAGATGGCCAATATTCATATTTCCTTCTTTCAGTGGATGCTTTGGGGCACCATTGCCATGGTGGTGTATTTTGTCATTGCCTATGTGGTGCTGATACGACTGTTTCCATCTGATGTGGATAAGATTGATGGGGCCGAGGAATTTATTGCTCAGCGCTTAAAGGAATTGGGGTCATGGACCAGAGCACAGAAAAATACCCTGTTCTGCTTTTTAGTGGCAGTTATATTATGGGTTGCCCCTGGCGTATTAAGTATTGTTTTGGGTACTACATCACCGGTTCTTAACATGTACAACCAATTATTCCCGGAGGCTATAGCAGCCATGGCCGGTGCCTTGCTTCTTTTTATCATTCCGGTGAATTTTAGTGAGCGTAAATTTACCATTAAGTGGGAAGAAGCCAAGGATGGAATTGAATGGGGGACCTTAGTCCTCTTTGGCGGTGGCCTGGCTATGGGCTCCATGATGTATAAGACCGGTTTATCCGCCTGGATAGGTGATTTGCTTATCAGAAGCCTGGGCGGTTCCATTTCCCAGATAACCATGGTGGCTGTCTTCTCGTTATTGGCCTTGCTGTTGTCCGAACTGACTTCCCATACGGCATCCACCAATATGCTTGGTCCCTTGGCTATTACAGCAGCCATATCAGCTGGACTTAGTCCGGTTCCGGTAGCCGTTGGTATTGCCTTGGCGTCCTCCCTTGGCTTTATGCTTCCGGTATCCACTCCACCAAATGCCATTGTATATGCCACGGGCTATATCCCAATTACCAAGATGATTCATACCGGCATAATTATAGATGTTATTGGTATTGCCTGTGTAACTATTCCATTGGTCGTCTATTTTGTAACCTGGGTAGTGGGAGTTTAAGTTATATTGAATAAATAATTAGGCAGATTGCTGATATTAGAGAATGAGCTTCAGCTTTATGGGGCTCATTCTTTTAATTTTCAGATTCATGTGTTACACTATAATCATGAATGAAACTTAATCGGAGGTGCAAATATGGTTAGTGAAGAAACTATGATGTTCCGTTTTGGTGCAGATGAGAATAAGGCAGAAAATATTATAAAGAGCACCTGCTCATCTATGGAAAAGAAAGGTTATAACCCAATCAACCAGCTGGTGGGGTATCTTTTGTCCGGTGATCCAACATACGTTACCAGCTTTGAAGATGCCCGTAAAAAGATTCGCACTCTGGAGCGGGATGAGATTTTGGAAGAATTAATCAGATCATATTTGGAGAAGAAGTAATGGAAAGAGCTTTGGCCCTTGATGTGGGAGATAGAACAATAGGAATTGCTGTCAGCGACCTTCTGGGAATGACTGCCCAAGGTGTGGAAACCATTCGCAGGACAGCCATGGAGGATGATATTAACCGTATCAAGGAACTGGCGACAGAATATGAAACCACCAAAATGGTGGTGGGCTATCCCAGGAATATGAACGGCACCGAGGGTCCCCGTTGCGAATTTGTTAAGGAATTCTGTGAGGAGCTCAAGAAGGTTATTCCAGATGCCAATATTATTCTCTGGGATGAGCGATTATCTACTGTGGCGGCTACCCGTTCCCTTATTGAGGCTGATGTAAGCCGTAAGAAACGCAAGAAGGTTATAGATAAAATGGCAGCGGTGTTTATCCTACAGGGGTGGCTTGATAGTCATGGTTGACAATGGTAGTGCCATAAGGTAAAATCCCATTGTTTATTAAGTTAATTTGTGGCCTTAGGGTCATATACCTAAAAAGGAGAAAAGCATGGCAGATAATAAGAATGTACCTGAAGAAGATTTTATGGATGATGACATTATTGTTACATTTCAGGATGATGAGGGCAACGAGCGTTATTTCGCAGAGGAAATGCGCATTCCTTTAAATGGTGCTGAGTATGCACTGCTGGTTGGCCTCAATGTAGAGGAAGATGAGGACTTTGACGAG
>NZ_JAZTZI010000135.1:0-9810 GCF_045637405.1 Anaerovibrio sp. | reverse complement strand
ATATTTTCCCAGTTCTCAATGGCGGACTCCACCTGGTCCACAACCTTCTGAATATCCCTTGTAGACAAGGAGTCATTTACAGCCTTGCTGGCTCCTGCAATGGCGTTGAAAATTTTGGAGGAATCGTAGTCCACCACAACGCCGGAGCGCTTCATAACATGCTTTAACTTCATATATCAACACATTCCTTTCATGTATAGCCTTCCCCTTTGGGGAAGGTCCCTCCACAGGAGGGGGATGAGGTTTAAAAAACTATCCTATATAGAATATACCAAACAACAATGAATAACAATTCTTGATTTTTTACCGTGTTTGTGCTAGACATTCGTGGTACAATAGAATAGAATGTATAGGCTGACCATAATAGCTTTTTATTACTATTTTAAGATACATAAACAAAAATAATGTAAGGAGTGTGCTGAGCAATGTTTAAGAAAACCAAAATCGTTTGTACCATGGGGCCTACCACTGATAAGCCTGGAGTTATTGAAGAGCTGATGAAAAACGGCATGAATTGCGCCCGTTTTAATTTTTCCCATGGCGACCATGCAGAGCAGCTGGGGAGAATCGAGAAAGTTCGTGAGGCGGCCCGACACACCGATACCATTATTCCGCTTCTGTTAGATACCAAGGGTCCTGAGATGCGTCTTGGTTCCTTTAAGGATGGCAAGGTTCAGCTGGTCAAGGGAAACACCTTCCGTCTTACCCAGTCCGATGAGCCAGGTGATGAAAACGGGGCTCCTATCAGCTACAAGAATCTTTATCAGGAGGTTAAGCCTGGTGACACCATTCTCCTTTCCGACGGTCTTGTAGGTCTTAAGGTAAAAGAAATTGATGGCCAGGACATTGTAACTGAAATTCTCAACAATGGTCCAATGAGTACCCGTAAGCGTGTGGCTGTACCGGGAGTAGCTATCGGCTTGCCACCGATTTCCGAGCAGGATGAAAAGGATATCCTCTTTGGTATTGAGCACGATATGGATTTTGTGGCAGCTTCCTTTATTCAGCGTGCCAGCGATGTGGAGGCCATCAGAAAGCTCATAAAGGACAATAACGGCCACATGGAAATTATTGCCAAGATAGAAAATCTTGAGGGCGTAAAGAATATTGATGCCATTATCGCTGCTGCCGATGGTATTATGGTAGCCCGCGGTGATTTGGGTGTGGAGATTCCTGCCGAGGATGTTCCTGTTATTCAGAAGGATGTTATCGCCAAGTGTAACAAGGCTGGTAAGCTGGTAATCGTTGCCACCCAGATGCTGGAGTCCATGACCAGCAATCCTCGTCCAACCAGAGCCGAGGTTTCTGATGTTGGTAATGCGGTATTCGATGGCACCGATGCCATTATGCTCAGTGGTGAAACTGCCAGTGGTGATTACCCGGTGGAGGCTGTGCAGACCATGAGTACCATTGCCAAGCGCATTGAGGAGTCCATACACTACGAGAACCGCTTCATTACCAAGGGTATGGAGCATAAAAAGAGCATTACTGATGCAGTGGCCCATTCCACTGTACAGCTGGCCTACGAGCTGGATGCTACTGCTATTATCACTCCAACCGAGACTGGCTTCACCACTCAGATGGTGTCAAAATATCGTCCACAGGCAACTATTATCGCCTATGCTTCCACCTCCAAGGTAGCCCGTCAGCTGAACCTTCGTTGGGGCGTACAGCTGGTTAACGGCCGTATTTGGGATGATGAGCCAGATCGTACTGGTGCCTCCATTGCGGCAGCTCTTCGCTCCGGCTTAGTCAACAAGGGTGATATTGCCGTGGTAACCTCCGGCATAAACATGAGCAAGGGTAACAACACAAATAAGATCCAGATCAGAACCATCGACTAATCCATCTCTTGTATTTAATAATGTTTTGTGTTATGATGTAACGAGTTTGACACGATATTTACTCGTTGAAACGCTATAAGGTAATTTTCCTCATAAAAATGAGGAAAAATTTGAAAAATTGCGTTATAATCTACTTTGAGATGGAATAGGAGGTCCGTAGAGTGCTTACGGTTTTGATGGTAATAGATGCATTGGTAGCTATCGTTCTGATTGGTTCAGTGTTAGCTCAGTCTCCAAAGTCTGCAGGTATGGGCCTGGGCGGCGGTAGTGACACAGTATTCAGCAGCAGTGCCCGCGGTATGGATGCACTTCTGGCAAGAGTAACTGTAGTCTTTGCGATTCTTTTTGCAGTAATCACTTTAGTGATTGCCAAGATGACCATGTGATTTGACACAAGACGCTTACTATCCATCATAGTTTCTATGGTAGGTAGTAGGCGTTTTTTATTTTGAATGAAAGGATAACCAGCATGATTATTAACGGCGGCGAGCCTTTCTTCCTAAAGGGAGGCCCACATGGCATACTTTTAATCCACGGTTTCACCGGAGTTCCGGCAGAAATGCTTTTGTTGGGCAGATATCTTAATGACAAGGGATACACCGTGCTGGCGGTACGTCTGGCCGGACATGGCACCACCACCGAGGATATGGCTCACATGACCTCGGAGGATTGGTATGATTCAGTGTGCGATGGTTATTCCATATTAGCTTCTATTTGCGAAAAGATTTCCGTGGTGGGACAGTCCATGGGGGGCTTGCTCAGCATTCTTCTTGCTGCCAATGCCAACGTAAAGTGCTGCTGTACCTTGGCGGCCCCAATATTTATTCATGAGGATAAGCAGCTTTATCGTCTGCCGGCAAAGGAATATTGCAAGAATAAATACTGGCCTAAAAAGAAGCGGATGCATTTTGATGTGCCACAGGTTTGTAATGCTTCCTACGGTGAGTATCCAATGGTGTCAGTACATGAGCTTTTGGACCTTATTGACAGAACCAAGCGGGAGCTGCCGCGGGTGAAATGCCCTATGCTGGTAATGCACAGCCACGGCGATCATACTGCCCGTGACCGCAGTGCAAATAAGATTTATGATTTGTCCGGAAGCTATGAGAAGGAACTGATATGGCTGGAGGAGTCCGGGCATCTGATTACCATAGGGTGTGAGCGTGACAAGGCCTTCGAGTTAGTTGACGAGTTTATAAGAGAGCATTCATAGAAATATAATATTTTCGATAGGGGCATTGCTTTCAGCAGGGACTCAGGGCTAAGCAAGATGAAAGCATACGGGCTTTCATCTGCCCTTACACGCACACTAAGCTTACACTGCGCCCATCGGCTTGTGTTCGCTAAGTGTTTATAGTAAAACTATTGTTTTGCTTTTAATTAGTCAGCAAGAAAAATCCAAACTCGCTTCGCTCAAACAGTGGATGTTTTCTCGCTGTGTAAGAATGCAAAAAATAGTTTCTTAACGCCCCTCGCCCAACGCTTCAAGCAATTGCCCCATTCGAAAATAGTATATGGCAGTGGATTGTTGAGTTGAACATTTAGTCTCAGTACGTTAAGAAACTTTTTATTGCTATACCTTGATTATAGTGGTAAAAATCATTTGTTTGAGCGACGCGAAGCTAGTGCTGTAAGTGCGAAGCGAGTTATGATTTTTGCCACTATATAAGAGCAAGAAAAAGTTTTAGTGATGAGACGGCGTGAAACTCAGCAGTCCTCTGCCATATAACTACATTTAAAGAAAGATAAATTATGAAGAGAAAATTACAACATAAGAAAATAGATAAAAAAATAAAACAGGTAAAAACGAAGATTACACATAGGGAGCCGGTGGCAGAGGAGCTGGTTACAGGCGTGCTGTCCTTGTCCTCCCGTGGCTTTGGCTTCGTAACCCCTGAGGGAAAGCAGAAAAATGAGGATGATATCTTCATTTTGAAGAGCGGCCTTCATACCGCCATGAACGGGGACACCGTGCAGGTGCGTCTTTTTCCTCAATATGCCGTTACTCCCGGTCGTTCCAAGGAGGGAGAGGTATATAAGGTTATTGAGCGGGCCAACAGCAAAATCGTTGGTATTTTTTCCGCCAGCCGAAACTTCGGCTTTGTGTCCCCGGATGATACCCGTATAAAAGAGGACATTTATATTCCTTCCGGGCAATTTTTAGGGGCCAAAACCGGTTACAAGGTGGTAGTGGAGGTTTCCCAATGGCCCGAGGGCGGCAAAAAGGCTGAAGGCCATATTGTGGAGGTGCTGGGGAAATCTGGTGCTCCCGGGGTGGATATTCTTTCCATTATGCGTCAGTATGATTTGGCAGAGGAATTCCCTGAGGTGGTTCAGCAGGCTGCTAATGCTGTGGAGCAGTCCATAAATGCCGAGGAGCACATTGGCAAAAATGGCCGTGAGGACCGCAGACAGCTTAAAATTGTCACCATTGACGGTGAGGATGCCAAGGATCTTGATGATGGCGTTTATGTGGAAAAGCACGATGACGGCAGCTTCTTCCTTGGAGTTTACATTGCGGATGTAAGCTGGTATGTGCGGGAAAATCAGCCACTGGACATCGAGGCTCAGGCCAGAGGGACCTCTGTATACCTTGTGGACCATGTGGTACCAATGCTTCCAAGGGAGCTTTCCAACGGCATTTGCAGTCTTAATGCAGGAGTTGACCGTCTGTCCATGGCCTGTGAAATGGAAATCAGCCCTGAGGGCAAGGTGACTAAATACAAGATTTTGCCAGTGGTGGTTCATGTATATCGCCGTTTGACTTATACCTTGGTAAACAAGATTTTGGTGGATAGGGACAAGGATTTCTGCCAGGACAATGAGGATATTTTGCCACTTCTCTATAATCTGGAAGAGGTGCGCAATGCCATGTACAAATATCGCCATAATCGTGGCGCCATTAATTTTGAGGTGCCGGAGATAAAGGTGAAGCTGGACGAAAATGGCAGGGCTGTGGGCCTTAAAAAGCGTGTCAGCAATCTGGGTGAGTCCATTGTGGAGCAGTGTATGTTGGCGGCTAATGAGACTGTGGCGGAGCACATGTGCCGTCGTAAGCAGCCATTTATGTACCGTATCCATGAAACACCTGAGCCAACGAAAATCGAGGCATTAAATCGCCTTATGGGTACTTTTGGACTGCATTTAAAGACCTCTGCAGAGGGAAATATCCGTCCAAAGGAGCTTCAGATTGCCCTTGAAAAAATAGCGGGGAAGCCTGAGGAAAAGATTTTGGGCACTGTATCTCTCCGCTCCATGCAGCAGGCGAGATATGCTGCGGAAAATGAGGGCCATTTCGGCCTCGCTGCGGAATACTATACCCATTTCACTTCTCCTATCCGCCGCTATCCCGATTTAATAGTTCATAGACTCCTTAGGGAGAGCTTTACCACAGGAAGCATTCCAAAGGCACGCCGGGAGCAGCTGGTTCAGAAGCTGCCGGAAATGGCTGAGCATGCCTCCAAGCGGGAGCGGGTGGCAGTATCTGCAGAGCGGGATACCACCGATCTCAAGAAGGTAGAATACATGGAGCAGTTCGTGGGTGACACCTTTGAAGGGGTCATCAGCAGCGTTACCGGCTTTGGTTTCTTTGTGGAGCTAGATAACGGCGTGGAGGGGCTGGTTCATATGACTACCCTGAAGGACGACTACTACGACTATGTGGAAAACCGCTACGCTTTGGTGGGGAACCATCATCATCGCAGCTACCAGCTGGGAGATACCGTGGAGGTTATTCTTGTAAGGGCCAGCGTGGAAGAAAAAGCCCTGGACTTCGTGGTGAAGGATAACTGCGACCCGCGGGCCTTACGAATGGAAAACTCCACAGACCGTAAGCCACGGGAAAAGACTTCCGGCAAAAAGTCCAAGGAAAAAACAAGCAAGGTCGGTAAGGCTGGTAAAAAAACTGGCAAGTCAGATAAAATATCCGCCAAGAAATTCGACCGCAAAAAAACTGCCAAAGAAAAGAAGCAAAAGGAAGCCAAGGAAAAGCTTGAAAAGGCTGTTTATGCAAAACCTAAAAAGAAAACAAAAGCTTCTAAGCGCAACAAACACGACCACAAGTCAGTGAAGAAAAGAAAAAATAAAGACAGTATAATAGTTGAGATATAATATAATTGCTCAGTAGTGGTCTATATGAGGACATATTTTACCTTGGTACTTAGTGAATTCAAGCTGAAAGCGCAGAATGAGCTTAGTACCACTAGGTAAACTAGAGAGCGCAAGCGTTCCGAATATAGACCACTGCAGAGCTTAACGGAAAGCTTATTTTATGGAGATTTAGAACTTTTATGGGCAAAAAAAATCAAGGCACTAAAATAGTCTGTGAAAACCGCAAGGCCCGCCATGACTATTTTATTCACGACACCTTCGAAGCAGGGCTGGTTCTCCAGGGAACCGAAGTAAAATCCCTGCGTGAAGGCAAAGCAAACCTTAAGGACAGCTATGCCGAAATAAAAAACGGCGAAATATTTATTGTAAATATGCACATCAGTCCTTACGATCACGGAAATATTTTTAATCACGACGAACGCAGGCCACGCAAGCTGTTGATGCATAAACAGGAAATAATAAAATTATTTAGCAAGACCCGTGAGAAGGGTTTTACCATAGTTCCGTTGAAAATATACTTCGTTAGGGGCAGAGCAAAAATTGAAATAGCTCTGGCCAGCGGTAAACACAACTATGATAAACGTCAGGATCTTAAGGATAAGGCTGTAAAGCGCGATATGGAACGAGATCTGCGTGGTAGATAAACTATTAATTCACAGAAGAATTTTTGTTATGGGCAATTGCTTGAAGCGTTGGGCGAAGTGCGTTAAGAAACTATTTTTTGCATACTTACACAGCTAGAAAACATCCACTGTTTGAGCGACGCAAAGCTAGGCCTGTAAGGGCAAAGCGAGTTTGGATTTTTCTAGCTGACTAATTGAAAGCAAAACAATAGTTTTAGCACTGAGTCCCTTGCTGAAAGCAATGCCCATAACGAAAACTATATGTAGTAAAAGGGGGAATCCACACCATGTTACATAATATAGCAGTATTGACCAGCGGCAACGACTGCCCAGGCATGAACGCCTGCATTCGTGCAGTTGTCCGCACCGCAGTCCATCAGGGCGTCCACATCTGGGGCGTTCACAACGGCTACAAGGGACTTGTTAATGACGAAATCGAAGAGCTTAACACCCGCAGTGTAGGCGATATGATTCAGCGGGGAGGCACCTTCCTGGGAATAGCCCGCAGCGGGGAGTTCTTTGAGGAGGATGGCCGTCGTCAGGGCTATGAGAATTTGAAAAAGCATGGTATCGAAGGCCTTATCGTCATCGGTGGCAGTGGCAGCATTAAAGGTGCCGCCACTATGAGCAAGGAATTCGGTATGCCGGTTATTGGTATTCCGGCCACCATTGAAAATGATGTGTGGGGCACTGATTACACCATTGGCTCCGATACAGCGGCAAATACAGTGGTGGATGCCATAAACAAGCTCCGCGATACCGCCTGTGCTCATCGCCGTATAGTGCTTATTGAGGTAATGGGCAAGACCTCCGGCTGGCTGGCCATGACAGCTGGTATCGCCGGTGGTGCCGAGTATGTACTGGTGCCTGAAACCAAGTCCAACATTGACCAGATTTGTGAGGAAATCCGTGCAGATTATGCCAAAGGGAAAAAGTATAGTCTGCTGGTGGTTGCTGATGGAGCCCTGAAGGGAATGAGTGTCACCACCACAGAGCTGGGCAAGCAGATTCAGGAGAAAACAGAGATTGACACCAGAGTTACTGTTCTGGGGCATATCCAGCGTGGCGGCTCACCTACAGTGGAAGACCGCATAAATGCCAGCATGCTGGGGGAGAAGGCTGTACTGGCAATGATTGAGGGGAAGAAAGATGTGGTAGTAGGATTTGATACAGGGGTTGTGGTAGAGATTCCTATTGACGAGGCCACTAATAATAGAAAGACTCTGGATACAGAGTTTATCAGACTTTCCAAGGTTTTAGCTTAAAAAATTAAAATAAAAAAGAATGGAATAGGGAGAGGACAGTTTACTATTCCACGAGGGGGAAATTTAGGTGAACAATTTAAAGGTAACAGTCAAGATTTTGATCTTGGTGGCAATCAGTATTGTAGGTCTGTTGTTTGTGGGGTATAGGGGGTATTCTTCCATAGACAAGGCTGCTGGGGAGCTGGATTTCCTTTACGCCAGAGAGCTTCATAGCGTAAATATGCTGGGCAGCTGTACTGAGAAGATGAGAACCATTCAGGTTCGCTCCATGCAGGCTATTGCCGATCCGTCCCGCTGTGATGAGGTTAAGAAGTCACAGGCCAAGGATATTGCTTCCTTTGAGGAAGAGATAAATGAATACGCCGCATTGGTAAAGGACAACCCGGCAACTGATGCCAAGGTCAAGGAAATGATGGGGACCTGGAATAAGTTCAAGACCTCTTTGCCAGCAGTAATTGATGCCGTTAAGGCTGGTGGCTCCGAGGCTGGTACCGCTGAGTACAATCGGGCTGGTAAGGATGATACCACTAAGCTCCGCGATCAGTTGAAGGCTTTGACCAAGGACGCTGTGGAAGAAGCTGCTGCTGTTAATGCCGCTAATCAGGAGGCCAGCGCCAGTGCTACCCGTACCATGGTTATCAGCATAGTAGCGTGCTTCGTATTGCTGCTCTTCGTAAGCCTGTATATTATCAGGGTAATTAAGGCTCCGCTTGTGGAAATGATTGATACCTGTAATCGCCTGAAGTCCGGTAATTTCGTAGTTCAGGGACAGGCTTCTTCCCGTGGTGATGAGTTCGGTGATGTGGAGCGTGCTCTCTTCGAAATGTCCAAATCCGTAAATTCCTTCCTTAGTGAAGTGTCCAAGAGTGCGGAGCAGATTGCTTCTGCTTCTGAGGAGCTCACCGCCAGCTCCATGCAGTCTGCTGATGCAGCTGTATCCGTAGCCCAGTCCGTTACCGGAGCTGCCGAAATCGTTGAAAAGCAGCAAGAAGCTGTAGACAAGGGTAGCTCTGAAGTTACTAAGATCAGTGATTCCGTTGAAAATATCAGCAAAGAGGCTGAGAATGTTGCAGATAAGTCCAGACAGGCGGCCGAAAAGGCTTCTGCCGGTACTGTGGAGGTTGGCAGCTCTGTTAAGCAGATTCATAGTGTGCGTCAGAGTTCCGAATATGCTTCTCAGCTGGTAGACAAGCTGGGTGAGCGTTCCCAGGAAATCGGTGCCATCGTAGATACCATTTCCGATTTGGCTGGCCAGACCAACTTGCTGGCATTGAATGCCGCTATTGAGGCAGCCCGTGCCGGTGAACAGGGCCGCGGCTTCGCTGTAGTAGCTGAGGAAGTAAGAAAGCTGGCAGAGCAGTCCGGAGAGGCAGCTCAGCAGATAGCTCAGCTTATCAGTGGTATCCAGAACGATACCAGCAAGGCTGTGGATGCCATGGCCAAGGGAAATGATGCTGTTATCGAGGGTACTAAGTCTGTTGAAGGTCTTAGTCAGGTATTTGATGAAATCGCCGGCATTGTAAATCAGGTCAGCGACAATGTTAATCATATGGCCGAGACAGTTCAGATAGTTGCCCGTCAGGCAGAAGGTATCAGCGGCGAAATGAACGAAATCGATGCCGGTGCCCGCCGCGTAGCTGACGAAATGCAGTCCGTATCCGCTGCTACTGAGGAGCAGTCCGCATCCGCTGAGGAAATCGCCTCCGCATCCGATGCGTTGGCCAAACTGGCCCAGGATGTACAGACTGTGCTGAGGAAGTTTAAATTTTAAAAAATAAATACAACAACTAAAATAAAATTAAAAAAGGAACTCAAATTTGAGTTCCTTTCAGACTGTAGACAAATAAACAAGCCTGCCCCCATTAATGGTATAATTAACATTAATGGGGGCATGTTTTATGTATAGAAAGAAAAACCGTGAATTACAGTCACAAATCCAATTCATATCACTTGAAGACCTTGTTCCTA
>NZ_JAZTZI010000134.1:0-5958 GCF_045637405.1 Anaerovibrio sp. | reverse complement strand
TTCCCTTGATAATATTATTCTTCTTGGCAAAATCATTGGCAGCACGGGTCAAGGCAATTTTAAAGCCAGCCAGATGGGTACCGCCCTCCTCGGTATTGATGTTATTTACAAAGCTGTAAATATTCTCCTGATAAGTATCGTTGTACTGCATGGCAATTTCCACAACGATATCATCCTTGGTACCATTGAAGTAAATAGGAGTCTCATTTATCTTTGTCTTTTTACGGTTCAGATGCTCCACGAAGGAACGGATACCACCCTCAAAATGGAAGGATTCACGGTTACCGCTGCGCTCATCGCTGAGATTAATGGTAATACCACGGTTCAGGAAAGCCAGCTCCCTAAGTCTGTGCTTAAGGGTATCAAAATTATACTCAGTGACGCTGAAAATTTCCTTGTCTGGCATGAAATGAACTCTGGTACCAGTTTCCTCAGTGTCCCCGGTAATAGTCATTGGAGAAGTAGTAACACCACGTTTAAAGGCAATTTCATGGATCTTGCCATCACGCTTTACCTGTACATCCATATATTCACTAAGGGCGTTAACTACAGATACACCTACGCCATGAAGACCACCGGATACCTTGTAACCATCGCCGCCGAATTTACCGCCGGCATGAAGCACAGTAAGAACTACTTCCACAGCCGGCTTGCCGGTTTCATGAAGATCAACAGGGATACCACGGCCATTATCAACAACGGTGATGCTGTTGTCATTATGAATAGTTACGTCAATATCAGTACAGTAGCCAGCCAGGGCCTCATCAATGGAGTTATCAACTACCTCATATACCAGATGGTGAAGACCACGCTCAGAGGTGCTGCCGATATACATACCAGGACGTTTTCTTACTGCTTCCAGACCCTCAAGAACCTGAATCTGATCAGCACCATAATCACCGTCAACGGCAGATACCTCAGTACCTATTTCCTCCACGTGTATCTGTACTTCCTCATCATTAATCAAAGCTTCATTTTCAGTGGCCATGAATTAATTCTCCTCCAAATCAAACATTCTTATGCTTTATGTTCTTATGGTACCTTTTGCCGGTTTTCATGACAAAGCTGTCCATAAAATCATATTTGAATTTTTCTATAGTCTGCTGTCTTAGCTCCGGAGTCAGCTTATCCGGAGAAACGGATTTATAAAGCATGGTAAGTATGGTGGCCTCCATGCAATCAGTATTTGTTGAGCTTATCTTTGATGCCAATATCTGCATCAATATAATCCGCTGCTCATTTACTTCCTCTGCAGTACAGGGAATGGTTTTTACAATATCGCAAAATCTGGCCCAAGGCACATCCATAAGGTATCTTCTTATGCTTTTAAGCCTATCTATATTAGCATTTCGCTTACAGCTATCACAAAGCTGCTCCTCTGATGGACACAGGGTATTACATTTGCTGCAGGGATGCCAGTTGGTATTTTTGCGGTATTTTTTAAACTTTTCGTCGTTAATATGAACCTTCAGAAGTATTTTTCTCAGATCATCATCCTTTACCACATCAAGATCACGTGATATTTCACTGACCTCTTCATCAGAAATATCCACCTTCTGAATTTCCCGGCCCATATCTACTTCATTGCCATTATCATCAAAATCAATTTTTTCAGGCTTTATGTTGGTAAATACCAAATCTTCCACCAAGTATTCACCCATAAAGCTGTTTATTTTATTTTTTATTTCATCCTTCATGTATGAAAGCTGGGTAGCCCAAATAGGATGAGAAGTATAAAGAAACAGCTTCCTAAATTCCAGCTTCACAGGGGATACATTATTCGAAATATGCTTTCCCACAATTTTTGGCCAGTAAAACATCACCATGTGGGAAGAAAATTCCTTGCCAATTCCCATAGACTTCACAATCTGGGGAAGTATAATATTCATTTTCTCCAGCTTGCCTTTTCTGGGAGCTGACATGGTATCACATCCTGTCACTTACCTCAACGGTTCCCCCGGACACCTTATAAAATACACAATTAGCATCCTCCGGGAAATAAGCCTTGTCAGTGGCGGTAATAATGGTCTGTATATGTTCCTTTTTTATGAATTCCAAAAGCTGCTGCCGCCGGTTCATATCCAGCTCACTCATAACATCATCCAAAAGCAAAATCGGATATTCGCCCTTTTCAGAACGGATAAATTCCAGCTCTGACAGCTTCATGGACAATACTCCTGTCCGCTGCTGGCCTTGGGAACCAAAGGCCTTCAAATCTATGCCATTTACATAAATCTGAATATCATCACGATGAGGACCTATACTGGTGGAACCACGGTATATATCCTCACGTGTTACTTCACGCAACGTCTCATTATACCATAAAATCATTTTTTCATCTATCTTATCCACAAGTCCTGTGTATCCCTTGATACAGTAAGAAAGAGACAGATTTTCCTCATTGGTGGAAATTCGCCTCTGCATAAGATTTGCCAGCATATTGAGCTTTTTGACCGTTTCCAGACGTTTGCCAATGATTTTTATGCCGCTGTCCACCAGCTGGCTGTCCCACATTTCCAGCATTGAAGTCTGGGCTTTTCCCTCCCTGATGCTCTTTAGAAGTGTATTCCTCTGCTGCAACAATCGGTTATATTTTATTAACTCACCATAATAGGCGGGACTGGCTTGGGATATTTCCATATCCAGAAATTTTCTGCGCTCAGAAGGAGATCCCTTTATTAGGGTAAGATCCTCAGGGGAAAACAGCACCACATTAATGATACCAATAAGCTCCTTGGCTTTTATTTTACTGCCGTTATGAATAATCTGACGCCTTTTTTCCCGCTGAAAAATAAATTCCAGCCTATTGTCCACACCCATACGCTGAAAATCAATGGATACAGAGCTCCCGGGATGATTCCACATAATGAGATCATTATCCGTATTGGTCCTGAAGGAGCTTCCCATTGAGGCATAGCAAACAGACTCAAGGATATTGGTCTTTCCTTGAGCATTTCTGCCGATAAATATATTCGTTCCATCAGATAAATCCAGGGACAGGTCATCATAATTCCTATATCCCACCAGCTTCAGGTGCTTCAGCTTCATGACCTGTTATTCTCCCTTGGAAACGACCTGCCATGAGCCCATTTCTTTGATTTCTACCACATCACCGTCATGGAGCTTTTTACGGCGGGCTGTTTCCACTATGCCATTTACCAGAATCATCTCATCCTCAATCATGAGCTTCACCTGACCACCGGATTCCAAAACACCGGCCCATTTTAAAAACTGGTCCAGCTGTATAGTTTCAGTATTTACTTCTATTTTTTCAATATTAGTCATATTTTACCTCTTTGATTACTGGCCCGGAGTACGAACCGGTGTGATGATATAAGTAAAGGAGTCGTCATCCAGCATACGAATAGCTGCAGGGCTCAGTGAATTGTTAAGTGATATATAGAATTCCTTGGTGTTGATTATCTTCAATACATCTGATACGAAATCAGCATTGAAGGAAATTACAATATCATCACCATCAATTTCAGCTGTAAGGGACTCATCGGCATTACCGATTTCCGGATTATCAGAGGTAATACGAACCATACCATTGGCAAAGTTCATGGTGGCCACGTTGTAATCATTGGTACGGGAAATAAGAGCAGTTCTGTCAACAACGGAACGGAACTCCTCAGTATTCAGCTTTATTCTGGTACTAAAATCACTTGGCATTACCCTATGATAATCAGGGAACTGGCCATCAATAAGACGGGAAGAAATATAGGTATTATCAAATTCAAAGCTAATCTGGTTGGAATTGAAGCTGATATTCACAGGACGTGGCATATCAGAGGACAGCAGCTTATGGATTTCATTCAAAATTTTTGAAGGAATTATCATCTTGCTCTGACCCTCAAAATTCTCAAGAACCTTTGACTGAATAGCCAGTCGCTTGGTATCAGTGGAAACCATGACTACAGAGGAATCGTTGAGTTCCAGCAGACAGCCGGTAAATACAGGCCTTGCTTCTTCATTGGAGCAGGCAAAGGTGGTTCTGCCAATAAGCTCCTGAAGTACATTATCCATTATAGTAAAGCTCTTATTTGCATCTAGCTTCTTAATGATAGGGAAATCGTCAGCAGACATGCTGAGCAATGTGAAATGAGAACGATTGGAACGTATATGGGAGATCTTTTCCTGACGGTCATATTCCAATTCCACAGTAACACCAGGGAGCTTTCTGATAACCTCCTGAATATATCTACCGGATAATACAATATTTCCCGGTTCTGAAATTTCAGCCTCGATTTTACAGATAATGCCAATTTCATAATCTGTGGCCTGAAGCTCTAATGTATTATTATCCCCTTTTATATAGATTCCTGAAAGGATTGGATTCTGAGGCTTTGAGGAAACTGCCTTTGATACGGTTTGAATTGCCTGGAGTAAATCGTTTTTTTGGCATATAAATTTCATGTTGTACACCCCTTATGTATTTATGATGATTATATATATAAAAAATAGTAGTCGTAATAGTAGGGCCTGTGGAAAAGTGGATAAGTGGATGGAATCTTTGAAAAAAAAGAAAGACCACATGTTTATAAAAAGTTGATAAAACAGGGAAGGATATCCACAGTAATCACAGAATAATCCTTCCCTTAATTTTATCTACATTTCTTCTACAGGGAATATACATAGTTATTCACAGAAAATGTGGAATAAATGCTTAAAGTCTTTCAATGCGCTTGGTAAGTTCCTGTAGAGTATTATCAAGTTTTATGTTTTCGCCCTTTTCCTCACTGATCTTGGTGTGGGCATGAAGAACCGTGGTATGGTCTCTGCCACCGAAGAAATCACCAATTTGTGGAAGCGAAGAATTGGTCAGCTCACGGCAAAGATACATGGCAATTTGTCTTGGATAGGCCAGTGCCTTGGTGCGCTTGCTGCTGTTAAGGTCTTCCACCTTAAGGTTGAAGTGATTTGCCACAACCTCCTGAATAACATCCATGGTGATTTCCCTGTTGTGATTTTCAGGGTATACATCCTTTAATGTGTCTGCCACCAGATCGGTGGTAATCTTTTCACCAATAAGCTCGGAATAAGCAACTACTCTTGTAAGAGCTCCCTCCAGCTCACGGATGTTGTTATCAATGCGACTGGCTATATAAACCAGGGCCTCGTTTGGTACATCAATATGCTCTGCCTCTGTTTTCTTTTTAAGAATGGCAATTCTTGTTTCCAAATCCGGAGGCTGAATATCTGTCAGCATACCGCCGGCAAAGCGGGAGCTAAGACGCTCCTCCAGGGTTTTGATTTCATGGGGAGGTCTATCTGAGGACAGTACAATCTGCTTGTTGGCCTGATGGAGAGCATTAAAGGTATGGAAGAATTCCTCCTGGGTTCTCTCCTTTTTTGAAAGGAACTGAATATCGTCAACCATTAACAGGTCAATATTTCTGTATTTCTGTCTGAAAGCCTCAGTGGTATTATCACGAATGGAGTTAATAAGCTCGTTGGTGAACTTCTCAGAAGTGATATAGAGAACTCTCTTTTCAGGATTATTTTTTAATACCTCATGGCCAATGGCGTGCATGAGATGGGTTTTACCAAGGCCCACACCGCCGTACATGAACAGCGGATTGTAGTTTTTACCCGGATTCTTGGCAACAGCCTGGGCAGCAGCATAGGCTATACGGTTGAAGTTGCCGGCTACAAAGGTATCGAAAATATAACGCGGATTCAGTGATGAAGCATCGCCGGGGGCAATCTGACCAGGGGTGTCATAGGCTGCCACAAAGGAAGCCTTGCCATCATTGTCATTGAAAAGATTTTCCACTGGCTCTTCAGGTTCAGGGGCTGCCTTTTCTACAACCTTTATTTCAAAAGAAACATCAGATTTGTTAAGGGTGTTTTTGCAGGCGTCTACAATAATAGTCATGTAACGCTCGTCAATAAACTTTTTAACAATATCATTTGGAGCACTTAAAACAATCACATTATTGTCATAATCCATAGGGC
>NZ_JAZTZI010000133.1:0-41142 GCF_045637405.1 Anaerovibrio sp. | reverse complement strand
ACCTTTGCACTGTACTGGTTCGGTGGCGACACCACCAAGGATTTCGCCTTTGCACTGCTGTGCGGCTTCTTCAGCGGCTGTTATTCATCAATCTTTATCGCAAGCCCATTGTGGGTAACCATGCGTAACATTGCGGAAAGCAAGAAATCTCGCAATACCAACAAGCCAGCAGCTGCTGAAATATAACGAGGAAGAATATGTCCCCCAACTCTGCAGCTGAGGGTGGCTCATATCATAACAGGTGGCGAGCATATATCTCCCGCCTCGTTGAAACGCTAATTGGAAGATTTTGCCTTCGGCAAAATTTGAACAATGGCGTTATAATTAATAAAAACTCGCTGTCGGGGAGACAGCGAGTTTTTATTTGGGTTGTTAGATAAAGGGAATATATTTAATAAGTGGTCTGTCGGGGTGGCAGACCACCCACTAACTAAAGATTGCTTTTCCTAACTGGGGTTAAATAATTCCAAATGCAACTGCGCCAAGCATTGCAGCCATCAGTACTATGTACCATATTACCCATGGCAGCGAAGCGGCTTTTATCAGCTTACCTTCAGCACCTATAATACCCGTTGTTGCGCACACCGCAACGATATTGTTGATGCAAACGATGTTACCGATAGCACCACCCTGATTCTGGAGTGCAACGATGAATACATGAGGTATATTCAGGATAGTTGCAGTCTCGAACTGGAGAGGGGTAAACATAATGTTGGATACTGTGTTGGAACCAAACATGAATGCACCGATGGTACCAATGAACGGAGCAACGAATACATAATTTGCTCCTGCCAGATCAGCCATGCCCTTGGCCATGGCAACCAGCATGGAATCCCAACCCAATGGGTTAGCATTGGAATAACGATAAATATAAACCATTGCAAAACCGAAGAGCAGAGCAATGGTGGCACCGTAAAGCTGGTTATAAGATTTCTTTACTATGCCTTTCACCTGATCTCCTCTAAGTCCATAGAATGGAATGGAAATCAATACAACTAAAACGAATGGGAACAAACCAGGATTGTTGAAGTACTTCATGGCAAAGCCGGCGCCCTCAACACCCATAATATTATTCATAGAGAATACAAAGCTAGTAATAATTCCTTTAAGACCAATCTCTGGAATTCTGGTAAGTACAAGCCAGAGTGCGATAAGCAGATAAGGAGTCCAGGCCTTTAAGAGGGACATGGAAGGTTTATCGTCATTGGTGTCTGTTTTAGTCTCAGCTTTTCTTTCAGTACCAGGGAAACGCCATGTATCCTTTGGTACCAGGAAGCCTGCCTTGGCAGCACCGATGGTGGCAAATATAGTTACGGCACCTGCGCAAATTGATACCAGCTCGGAGCCGATGAATTTTGCAACAATAAGATAAACAACATCGAATACTACAGTTGTGAATAATACAAATGGAACCATTGGCAGGGAATGCTTGAAGAAGGATTTATCATCGCTGTACTGTTTGGTAACCAAGGCTAAAACCACCATGATTACAAAGAAGGTACCAGCGGCAAGACCAACAGCAGATGCCCATGAAAGATCCAGCTTCCATGCTTCCAAATCGGTAACACCGATAGTTGGCAGTGTATCCTTCAAAATCTCAGCTGCAGAGTTGGTTGGTGTACCAGCGGCACCGAAGGATACTGGTGGTGAATCCAAAATCAGACATGCCATTGCAGCAGCCATTGGAGGGAAACCAAGACCAATCAGCAGCGGAGCGCATATTGCAGGTGGAGTACCAAAGCCTGCAGCACCCTCGATAAATGCGGAAAGACCATAACCTACAATTACTAACTGAATACGGGCATCCTCAGAAATACCGTTGAACATTGCTTCGATTCTGTGCATTGCTCCAGCCTCGTTCAGCATGTTCATCAGTAAAATAGCACCAAAGATAATCAGTAGTGTATCGATGGAGCCCAGAAAACCGGTAATTGTATACGCGGTAACATGGAGCATATCCATTTGCCAATAGAAAAGACCAATCAAACAGATGGAAAGCCAAGCGATTGGCAGAACCTTCTTAGCTGGCATGTTTACGCCTACCGTAAGAATAATGGTAATAATAATAGGTATTGCGGCAACAAGTGCTAACACATATATCATCTCCTTGCATTTCATTCATATTATATAATGAAAGATTTCATTATATGTTACTTAAGCCGAATAGAAATGGTCTGCTTGTTCACTAAAAATGAATGAACTTCAATTTGTAAGATGATTTCCACATACGCTTATTAAAAAATAATATCGTATTTAATTGTTATGATAATTATATTTTATTTCAACCCAATAATCAAGTGTAATATAGAAAATTGTCTGAATAATTTTTTCAATAGAAAGTGATTTTTTATCAAGTTTAATATTGATTATAGATTGTTTATTCCTATTGACAGACGATTTACACGATATTATAATAAAACTTGAATAGAAATGGTTTGACGATTTTGTTGGATGAATTTCTCTGAAAGGAGAGTATCTAATGGAAAAGGTGTGTGAGAATTGGCCAGAAAAAGCGTTTATCAATGGATTGGTAGATGCTAAGTACTGGACCGACTTTGAGGCAAATGCTACAGCTGCAGCTGCTCAGGTATATAAGGTAGCTGATTACGCAGCAGGTGAGGCAAAGCTCAAGGAAGTATTAAAGGAGTATGCCCCAAAGGAAATTATTGCTGTAGGTGGAGATGAAAACCCTGCATTGAAGGGGATTTACTCCAGGCTGAGTGAGGATGGTACAAAGGTTTACACTGAAAAGTTTGATATTGCTGAGCATGCTCCTAGTGCTGATGTCGGCATTTCAACTGCTGAATTTGGTGTAGGCGAATCTGGAAGTCTTGTGGTTGATAATTATTCATACGAAGCAAGAGTAACCAGTATGCTTCCATTTGTGAATGTTGTTTTTGTAAATGCCAATTATATGGTAGAAAACATTACTTCAGCCTGTCAGATTATCGGTAAGGTTTTCCAGAAGGGTTATTGCGGATTTGTTACTGGCCCTAGCCGTACAGCTGATATTGAGCGTGTATTGAGCCTTGGTGTTCATGGCCCTAACAAACTCATTATCATTGCTGTGGAGAACGAAGGGGGGGCTAAGTAATGGCACGTGATCTTAAGAAAGAAATTAAATCAAAGCTGCAAGATAACATTATGCAGGATGCCCTGTCCCGCTTTGCAGATCAGTACCCGGGTTCCCGTCTGAAGTCTTATGCAGGCCAGGATATTGAGGAGCTTCGTGAAAACCTCCGTTGTATGAAGGCTGATGCTGTAGACCATATTGAAGAGCTGGCTGACAAGTTCGAAGCTAATGTCAAGGCTCGTGGCGGTGAGGTATTCAGAGCAAAGGATGGAGACGAGGTTAAAAAGTTCCTTATTAAGATTTGTAAGGAAAATGGTGTCAAGAGAGTTGTTAAATCCAAGTCCATGGCATCTGAGGAAATTCACCTCAATGAATGCTTCACTGAAAATGATATCCGCGTAAAGGAAACTGACCTTGGTGAGTGGATGATTGCTATCGCAGGCCAGAAGCCATCTCACATGGTTATGCCTGCTATTCATCTGAATCGTTATCAGTGTGCGGAAATGTTTGAAAAGGAGCTTAATGAAGAAGTTCCTGGCGAAGATATCCCTTACATGATTCAGAAGGCCCGTCAGACTCTGCGTCAGGAGTTCCTGCAGGCTGATATGGGTATCACCGGTGCCAACTTCGGTATTGCCGAAAACGGTGCTATTGGTCTTGTTACCAACGAGGGTAATGCCCGTTTGGTAACCACATTGCCTAGAATTCATGTTGTACTCATAGGTTATGAAAAGCTCATTCCTAAGACAGAGGATGCTGCCAAGATTCTGCGTCTGTTGCCTCGTAATGGTACCTGCCAGAAGATGACCAGTTACATGACAATGGTTGATGGTCCTACTCCTGTTATGTACAAGAAGGACGGCAAGTGGGTAGAGGAGAACAGAAAGCAGTATGTAATCCTTTTGGATAACGGCCGTCTGGAGGCTGCCCATGACCCAGTTATGAAGCAGGTTTACCAGTGCGTACGTTGTGCATCCTGTCTTAATGTTTGCCCAATCTGGACCTTGGTAGGTGGCCACGTATATGGTCATATTTACTCTGGCGGTATTGGTGCAATCCTTACAGGTCTTTTAAATGGTATCGAAAACTTCAGCCAGTTCTCTGATCTGTGTATTGGTTGCCGGACCTGTACCACAGTTTGTCCTGGTAAGATTCCAATTCCAGACCTTATTGATGAACTGAGAAATAGATATGTTAAGAAGCATGGTACCCCAACAATGGATAAGTCCTTCTTCGATAATGTTCTTAACGACAGAGGCTTGTTCCATAAGCTGCTGTTGAAGGCTGGTTCCGTTGGTCAGGCACCATTCAAATCTGGTAAGTTCATCCGTCATTTGCCACTGTTCTTTGCTGGTATGACCAAGGGCAGAAGCTTACCAACTATTGCTGAAAGGTCAATTCGTGATCGTATGCCTGCTCTGGAGAAGAAGAATCCATCCAATGCAAAGAAGAAGGTAGCATTCTTCAGCGGATGTAATACAGACTTTGTATTTGCTGATACCGGTGAAAATGTTGTAAAGGTATTGCAGAGTCTGGGTATGGAAGTTGTATATCCTATGGCTCAGAGCTGCTGCGGCAAGCCAATTCTCGGCGTAGGCGACCGTGAGACTGGTAAGAAGGCTGCCATGAGAAACATTGAAGCTCTTGAAGCCGTAAAGCCAGATGTGATTGTTACTTCTTGCCCAACCTGTGCTGAGACTCTCAGCGAAACCTACGAGAAGCTCTTTGCAGATGATCCTGTATGGGGTCCTAGAGCAAAGGCATTCTGCAAGAAGGTTCGCGAATTCTCCAGCTTCGTAGCTGAAGAATACAAGGCTCAGGGTAAGCTGTTGCCAGCTGCTGGTGGCGAAAAGGTAACCTTCCACGATTCCTGCCATATGAAACGTGGTCTTGGCATCTATGAGGAGCCTAGAGCTCTTATCGATGCAACTCCGGGCGTAGAGCTCGTTGAGATGAAGAACTGCGATAAGTGCTGTGGTATGGCTGGTTCCTTCGGTATGAAGTATTCTGAGGTTTCCATCCCTATGCTGGAGGAAAAGGTTCAGAATATCAAGAATACAGGAGCTACCACCTGCGTAGTTGCCTGCCCATCTTGTATGATGCAGATTGGCGGCGGTCTTGATAACCAGAATACTGGCATCAAGGTAAAGCATATCGCAGATTTGTTAGCTGAAAAGCTGTAATCAATTTTAGGGGGAAAGTTCAGGGTGAGCCTTTCACTTACCCTGAACTCTATATAATGAAAGTATGAGGAGGATTTATTCATGGAAATTCTGGTTTGTATCAAACAGGTTCCAGGCTCCAATAAGGTAGAGGTTGATCCTGTTACCGGAGTATTGAAGCGTAATGGCGCAGATAGCAAGATGAACCCTTACGATCTGTATGCGCTTGAATGTGGCCTGAAATTGAAGGAGCAGTATGGTGGCCGAGTGAGTGTTATTACCATGGGACCACCACAGGCTCAGGCAATTATTAAGGAAGCATATTCAATGGGTGCAGACGCAGGTGCAATCGTATCTGACCGTGCATTCGGCGGAGCTGATGTATTGGCTACCGCACATACTCTTGCACAGGGTATCAAGAAATTTGGCAAGTTTGATATAATACTTTGCGGACTCCAGACTACAGATGGTGATACTGCACAGGTTGGTCCTGAGGTATCCGAGCAGCTGGATATTCCATGCGTTTGTAATGTAAAAGAAATTAAAGGCGTTGAGGGTGACAATATACTTGTAGATATGGAAATGGCACAGGATATTGAGCATTTGAAGGTTTCCTTCCCATGCCTTATCACTGTTCAGAAGGATATTGTGCAGCCACGCCTTCCATCTTATTTAAAGAAGAAGGAGACTGAGGATCGCGAGATCGTTATGTACACCTTAAAGGATATGGAAGACCAGAACAAGAACAACTATGGTCTTAATGGTTCCGCAACTCAGGTTCAGCGTATATTCCCACCTACTTCCGACAAGGTTCAGGTTACCTGGGATGATCCTGCTGATGTTTTGGCAGAGAAAATTTACGGTGCAATCAAGAGCAGAAAATTGTTAGGATAAGGGGGATTAACAATGGGAAAACTGATAGTTCATCAGGACAAAGTAACTGATATAAATGAAATGATTTCCATTTGCCCTTTTAATGCCTTAGAAGAAAAGGATGGCAAGCTGGAAGTTAATGCAGGCTGTAAGCTCTGTAAGCTCTGTGTAAAGAAGGGCCAGCCTGGTGCAATGGAGTATGTAGAGGAAGAGGTAAAGACTGTAGACAAGTCTTTATGGAATGGTATTACCGTATATGTTGACCATGTAAATGGTGAAATTCATCCGGTAACATTTGAGCTTCTTGGTAAAGCTGGAGAGCTTGCAAAGAAGATTAATCATCCTGTATATGCTATCTTCATTGGTAGTGATATCGAAAAGAAGGCAGAGGAGCTGCTTCATTATGGCGCAGATAAGGTATTCGTTGTGGATGCCCCTGAGCTGAAGGAATTCCAGATGGAGTCCTACACTGCAGCATTTGAGGCCTTCGTAAACGAGATTAAGCCTTCCGCTATCTTGGTAGGTGCAACCCCTGTAGGCCGTCAGCTGGCTCCAAGAGTTGCTTCCAGATTTAACACTGGTCTCACCGCAGACTGCACAATTCTGGACATTCATGAGAATACTGATTTGGTACAGATCCGTCCTGCATTTGGTGGTAACATCATGGCAGAGATTCTTACTCCAAACTCCAGACCTCAGCTGGCAACCGTTCGTTATAAGATTATGGATGCTCCTGAGCGCAGCGCTGAAGCCAAGGGCGAAATTGTTAAGATTTCCGTTCCAGCTGAAAAGCTTAAGACCCGTACTCAGGTTTTGGGTATTACCCAGAAGCAGAAGGAAAAGAGCATTGAAAATGCAGATATCCTCGTTGTTGCAGGCCGTGGTCTGAAGAAGAAGGAAGACCTTGATTTGGTACGCGAGCTGGCAGATGCTTTGGGCGGCGATATTGCCTGCACCAGACCATTGGCAGAGGCTGGTTGGCTTGATGCTAAGCATCAGATTGGTCTTTCCGGCCGTACCGTTCGTCCTAGACTCATTATCACCTGTGGTGTATCCGGTGCAATTCAGTTTGTAGCTGGTATGAACAACTCCGATAATATTTTTGCTATCAATACTGATCCTAACGCCAGCATCTTTAAGGTAGCAAATTACGCTGTTATCGGCGATATTTATGAAGTTATTCCAAAGCTCATTGAGCAGGTTAAACAGGGAAAGGGTGTAAAGGCATGAGCGAATACAAGGTTTTAGATGCTTCCGATTTAGAGGCTATCAGCCAGTATGTGCCTCGTGAGCGCATTCTTTGGGCTGATGAAATTAACGAAGAATATAGTCATGACGAGTTAAGTGCTGACGCTTCCTATCCTGAGATGGTAGTAAAAATTACCTCTGCAGAGGAAGCATCCAAGGTTATGAGATATGCAAATGAAAAGCATATTGCCGTAACCCCTAGAGGCGCTGGTACTGGTCTGGTAGGCTCCTCCGTTGCAGTAGAGAAGGGTATCATGATTGATACTACTCTTATGAACCACTTCCTGGAGCTGGACGAAAAGAATCTGACCCTCACTGTTGAGCCAGGCGTTCTGCTGATGGAAATCGGTCAGTACGTTGAGGAAAAGGGCCTTTTCTATCCACCTGATCCAGGTGAGAAGACTGCAACTATTGGTGGTAACATCAGCACTAATGCCGGTGGTATGCGTGCTGTTAAATATGGTGTAACCAGAGATTATGTACGTGGCTTGGAGGTTGTTCTGGCTGACGGTACTATCATGGAAGTAGGCGGTAAGGTTGTAAAGAACAGCTCCGGCTATGACCTTAAGGACCTGATTGTAGGCTCCGAGGGTACTCTCTGCTTGGTAACTAAGGCAATACTTAGGCTGTTGCCACTGCCACAGAAGAATGTTTCTCTGCTGATTCCATTCCCAACCTTGGCAAAGGCTATTGGTACTGTACCTCTTATTGTTAGCTCCAACGTTATCCCTACTGCTGTAGAGTTCATGGAGCGCGAGGTTATTATGGACTCCGAGGAATACCTCGGCAAGAAGTTCCCTGATAACCAGGCAGATGCTTACCTCTTACTTAAGTTCGACGGTGCATCTGTAGAGGAAATAAGTAAGTATTATGACAGTGTAGCTCAGATTTGCTTGGAGCAGGGCGCACTTGACCTCCTGATTGCTGATACTGACGAGCGTGCAGAGGCAATCTGGAAGGCAAGAGGTGCATTCCTTGAGGCAATTAAGGGTTCTACCACTATGATGGATGAGGTAGACGTAGTTGTTCCTAGAAGCTGCGTAAATGAGTTCGTTGAATTCGTTCATGATCTCCGCAAGGAAATGGGCATCCGCATCAAGAGCTTCGGTCACGCTGGTGATGGTAACCTTCATGTATACATCCTCCGTGATGACATGGATGACAAGAAGTGGGCTGAGATGCTGGGCAAGGCAATGGAGCGCATGTACATCAAGGCTCGCGAGCTGAAGGGTCAGGTTTCCGGTGAGCATGGTATCGGCCTTGCCAAGAAGCCTTATCTGAAGGAAAGTCTCCCTAAGGAGTCCATGAAGCTGATGCAGGGAATCAAGAAGGCATTCGATCCAAATAATATTTTGAATCCTCATAAGGTATGCTTTGATTAATACCTTTTTTCAATAGTTCCCCTTTCAGGAGGAGTTCGCCGTAAGAGAAATCTTGCGGCGAATTCTTTTTTTGTGCTCTTTAGTCATCATTTTTCTGTTATACTATTTAGGAAAGATGATTTGTATTCGGGGGTTTTGCTTCTTATGGATAAATACTGTATTGTCCCAAAGACCAGCCGTGTATTGTTTGAGCTGGCCAGGGGCATGGAGATGAATAGTGACGAGGAGGAGCTGCTTAGGGGCGGTTTTATTCGTCATGTGGAAATTTCTTTGGATACCAATACATGGGAAATACTGGCCTGGACCATGCCACAAATTGCGGAATCACTCCTTGAACGCGTGGCTTCCTTTGTGGAGGAAAAGAATCAGGTGGCCAAAGTATTTATCTATCAGACAGCCATGAAGCTGGATAAAATTGTGGAGCAGAACTGGGAAAAGCTGGTGGATTATGTTGCCAAGGAGAATCAGGGGATAAGACATATCCTTTTGCACTCCAACCGCATTTATAAAGAATCCAGGATTTTGCTGCAGGTAAATGGTGATTTCAGCAAATATCTTCTTGAAGAACACAATGTTTTACAGGATTTAAAGGAAGCCGGTATCAAGGTAATCGGCTATCCTATTAAGCTGGAGTGTTTGCCGGTATATGAGGAAATAGAGGTTCCGGATGTAGAAGAGGCCGTTCACGAGACCAAGGAATACAAGGCTGCATTAGAGGCTGCCAAGGCACCGGCTCCAAAGCCTGCTCAGGGTGGTGGCGGCTATGGCGGCAGTTATGGTGGAGGGACTTCTGCTGGCGGTGGAGATAAGGGTCCTTCCAATAAATCCTCCCGTCCTAGACGCGCTGCTGTTCCAATTGGCGATGATGATAGTCCGCTGGTTTATGGTGAAGCCATAGTAGGTGAAATAACCCCTATTTCAGAGATCGAGGGTGAAATGAAGAATGTGGTGGCACAGGGTACTATTGCTGGTGTTGATGGCCGTAGCTTCCAGACTACCAATATTCTTCTTTTTGCTGTGGCGGATAATACCGAGGGAATTTCCTGTAAGGCCTTCTTTAAGGATACTGAGGGCTATGAAAAGGTTCTGGGCCGTCTAAAAAAAGCTGCCAAGGGTGGTGGCACTATAAAGGTGAAGGGCTCCGTTCGCTATGATAAATACGATAACGACTATGTACTGTTTGCCGACAGTGTGCTTTTGGTAGATGTGGAAAGTCGCAAGGATAATGCGGAGGAAAAACGGGTAGAGCTTCATTGCCACACCACCATGAGTAATATGGATGCGGTGTCTTCTGCCAAAAAGCTCATTACTACAGCCGAAAAATGGGGCTGGCCGGCCATTGCCATCACAGATCACGGTGTTGTTCAGGCCTTTCCTGAGGCCATGGATACAGTATTTGGACGTAAGCCACTGAATATAAAGGTTATCTATGGCGTGGAAGGATATCTGGTAGGAGAGGATTACGAGCAAAAGCGGGCAAATCACATTATTTTGCTGGCGAAAAATCCTAACGGTCTTCGCAATCTCTATAAGCTTATAACCATGTCTCATCTGCGCTTTTTCCACCGTACACCGAGATTGCCACGACAGCTTATTCAGGAATATCGCGAAGGGCTGATTATTGGTTCTGCCTGTGAGGCGGGGGAACTGATAAGGGCTATTGTGGCAGAACAAAGCGATGAGGAATTACTCAAGATTGCCGATTTTTACGATTATTTGGAAATCCAGCCTATTGGCAACAATGAATTCCTTGTGAGAAGTGAAGATTTTCCAAATATAAAAGATGACAATGATCTCATTAATATAAATTTAAAGGTCGCTGAGCTGGCAAAGCAGCTAAATAAGCCGCTAATTGCTACCTGTGATGTGCATTTCCTTAATCCTGAGGACCAGATTTACCGTGCTATACTCATGAAGGGAAAGGGCTTTAAGGATGCGGATTTTCAGCCACCGTTGTTCCTTAGAACTACGGAGGAAATGCTGGCAGAATTCCAGTATCTTGGGGAAGAAGCAGCATACGAGGCAGTAGTTACCAATCCACGAAAAATCGCGGAAATGTGTGAGAAGTTTAAGCCTATTCCAGATGAATTGTATTCACCGATGATTCCGGGAGCGGATGAGGAAATAACCTCCATGACCTATAATAAGGCCAAGAGTATGTATGGAGAAGTGCTGCCGAAAATCGTTCAGGATAGAATTGACCAGGAGCTAAAGCCAATTATTGCCCATGGCTTCTCAGTGCTATATCTTATTGCTCAGCGCTTGGTGCGTAAATCCAATTTAGATGGTTATTTGGTGGGCTCCCGTGGCTCTGTTGGCTCATCCTTTGTAGCAACCATGACGGATATTACCGAGGTAAATCCACTGCCACCCCATTGGCGGTGCCCACACTGTAAGCATAGTGAGTTTATTACAGATGGTTCCTATGGCTGTGGCTACGATTTGCCGGATAAGGATTGTCCTATCTGTGGTACTAATATGATAAAGGATGGCCATGAGATTCCATTTGCTGTATTCTTGGGATTTGATGGTGATAAGGTTCCGGATATTGACCTTAACTTTTCTGGAGAATACCAGCCAGTGGCTCATAAGTACACGGAGGAGCTTTTTGGAAAGGATAATGTATTCCGTGCCGGTTCCATTGGTACTGTGGCGGAGAAAACCGCCTATGGCTTTGTGAGAAAATACTTTGAGGAAAAGGGACAGACCAAAAGGGAAGCCTACATTAACAAGGTGGCCATTGGCTGTAATGGCGTTAAGCGTACCACAGGCCAGCACCCGGCTGGTATTATGGTAGTGCCCCGTGATATGGATGTGCATTTCTTTACGCCGCTCCAGCACCCTGCTGATGATACCACATCAGCTACAATTACAACTCATTTCGATTATCATTCCATCTCCAGCCGTTTGGTTAAGCTGGATATTCTGGGCCACGATGATCCTACGGTAATTAAAATGCTGGAGGATCTTACTCACCGCGATCCTAAGACTATTCCATTTGATGACCCGGCAACCTTGAGCTTATTTAACTGCACTAATGCTTTGGGGGTGACGGAGGAGGAGCTGGGGGCTAATTCCGGTACCTTTGGTATTCCGGAGTTTAGAACCAATTTTACCCGTCAGATGATTGCGGACACCAATCCAAGCTGTTTCTCGGATCTGGTGCGCATATCCGGCTTCTCCCATGGTACTGATGTATGGCTGGGAAATGCCCAGGACCTTATTAGGGCTGGTACATGTACCCTTCAGAACGCTATTGCTGCCCGTGATGATATTATGATGTATCTCATGCATAATGGGGTGGAGCCACTATTGGCCTTTAAGACCATGGAGCGGGTACGTAAGGGGAAGGGTATCGAACCAGATGTGGTGGAAACCCTTCGTAAGACTGGTATTCCGGAATGGTACATTGAATCCTGTCAGAAAATTAAGTATATGTTCCCAAGGGCTCATGCAACGGCTTACGTTATGATGGCTTATCGAATTGCCTTCTGTAAGGTTCATTATCCATTGGCATATTATGCGGCTTATTTCTCCATTCGTGCTGCTGCCTTTGATTCAGATATCATTGCCAAGGGGCAGAAAGCAGTCAAGGAAAAAATGGAGGAGCTGGAGGCCAAGGATAAAAGGGATGCCAAGGAGGATGAGCTTTATGTTGTCCTTCAGCTGGCCTGGGAAATGTATATTAGGGGCTTTAAGGTGAAAAAGGTGGATCTCTACAAATCAGGGGCTGACCGCTTCCAGATGGTGACGGAGGAAAATGCTCTTCTGCCGCCGTTTACCACCCTTACAGGACTTGGTGGTGTAGATGCCAAGGCCATTGTTGAGAAAAGAAAAACCGGTCCGTTTTCTTCAATTGAAAATTTGAAGAAGCGAACCGGCATAACCAAAACGAGTATTGAGGCCCTCAGAGTCCATGGCTGTCTTGACGGTATGGATGAGAGCGACCAGATGTCACTGTTTTAGGTGAGAGGGGGCTTAGCTGTGTTAAAAGAAATCAAGAGAAAAGTTCTGGAATGCGCTGTTAAGGCAGAAGAAATGGGGCTTTGTCAGCATCGCTCCGGCAATTTCAGCATCCGTGATGAGGATACTGGGCTTATCTGTATTACTCCTACGGGTATGGACCGCAGTGAAATGACATATCATGATATTGTGGTGGTAAACATGAATGCCGAGGTTGTGGAGGCTGAAACTCTGCACCGTCCCACCAGTGAGGTAACTATGCACCTCAAGATATATGAGGCTCGCCCTGATGTAAATGCAGTGGTTCATACTCATTCAAAGTTTGCCCTTACCTTTGCTATTCTTAATAAACCAATTCCTGCCATTGTGACGGAATTAATGCATTTGGGCTGCAAGGAGGGGTATATTCCTGTGGCACCTTATGGACGGCCTGCCACTCCTGCATTAGGGGAGTCAGTGATAAAGCCATTGCAGATATCTGACGTGGTTCTTATGGAAAAGCATGGTGCTATTGCTGTTGATAAAAACATAAAAGAAGCACTGACTAAGGCGGCCTATGTGGAGGAATTGGCAGAGATTTATTATAATACCTTGACCATTCTGGGGCCTGGAAAGGAACCTGATTACGTTTCCAAGGAAGAATTGCAGAAATGGGCATATCCAAAGGAGATAAAGCTCCTGCCCGGTGAAGATAAATAAGAGGTTATTATGAGTAATAAAACAATTATGGATTATGATACAGTGGCGCTGGATGATGCCAAGAGTGCTTTGGTGATTATTGACCAGACTAAGCTGCCATACAGTACGGAAATTTTGGAATTAACTGATTTAAAGGAAATATGGGATGCCATATATCTGCTGCAGGTTCGGGGTGCTCCTGCCATTGGGGTGGCAGCGGCTATCGGCATATATCTCGAAGCCAAGAAAATCGGGGCACAGGAGTCTGAATTTGATGGCTTTTATGAAAAGTTCGCCAAGGCCAAGGAGTATTTGGATTCTGCCCGTCCCACAGCCGTAAACCTTTCTTGGGCTTTGAATCGCATGGAGCAGGTGGTATTGGCCAACAAGACTAAAAGCTTGGGGGAAATAGTGAAATGCCTTCATGATGAGGCAGTGGAAATCCGCGAGGAGGATATTCGGGTGTGCCGTGCTATTGGTGAGCATGGCTTGACTCTTATCAAGAACGGGGATGGTATTCTTACCCATTGCAACGCGGGAAAGCTGGCGGCTGTAAAGTATGGCACGGCCACGGCTCCTATTTATGTTGGGCAGGAGAAGGGCTACAGCTTTAGGGTATTTGCTGATGAAACGAGACCACTTCTGCAGGGCGCCCGCCTTACAGCCTTTGAGCTTCAGGAGTCTGGAATTGATGTTACTCTTATCTGTGATAATATGTCCAATATGGTTATGCGTAATGGCTGGGTTAATGCCATCTTTGTAGGCTGTGACAGAGTGGCGGCTAATGGCGATGTGGCCAATAAGATTGGTACGTCAATTGTAGCTACTGTGGCCAAGCGGTATAAAATTCCTTTTTACGTTTGTGCACCTACGGCTACCATTGACATGGCTACGCCAACAGGAAATGAAATCAAGATAGAGCAGCGTAAGCCGGAGGAAGTCACTGAGATGTGGTATGAAAAGCGTATGGCTCCGGAGGGAGTAAAGGTTTATAATCCTGCCTTTGATGTTACGGATAATGATCTGGTGACCGGTATTGTTACTGAATTTGGTATTGCCAGAGCGCCATACACTGAGAGCCTGAAAAAAATATTTGACCTAAAGGAACAGGCCAAATTGAACAAATGATAAAATGTGGCGAAAAACTAGTTGACAACAGGGATTTAATCACCTATAATATCTATTGTCGTCACAAGCGATAACTAAACGCGGCCCGGTAGTTTAGTTGGTTAGAATGCCGCCCTGTCACGGCGGAGGTCAGGGGTTCAAGTCCCCTTCGGGTCGCCATTTTGCGGAAATAGCTCAGTTGGTAGAGCATCACCTTGCCAAGGTGGGGGTCGCGAGTTCGAGTCTCGTTTTCCGCTCCATTATGTGGTGCCATCGCCAAGTGGTAAGGCCAAGGTCTGCAAAACCTTTATTCCCCAGTTCGAATCTGGGTGGCACCTCCATAGAGTATCAAGCCCTCACAGGATTTAAAATCTTGTGTTGGGCTTTTTTGTTGTCTTTGAATTCTGCTTCATCAGGCAAAAAATTACATCAGTGAGGATTGCCGGAATATTATCAAGTTCTTTGGGCAGGAGCTATCCCATACCACCTATAAATCACTGGTTCTTTTTATGTTTCAAAAATCTACCTTTATTTTGTGCTTTCCTATGGACTATGATATTATATTACTGTCTGTGACTATGGATAATAGTATAAAAAGATTATGGGGTGAACACTGTGGATTTTAAGAATCTGAAGGATTCATTAAAAGACATCGTAACTGAGAGTATTTCTTATGATGCCAATGCAAGTGATGAAGAAATAAAAAAGAAAAAGAGAAATATCATCATAGCTGTTTCCGGCCTTATGGTGGTATTTGTTTTGTTTTTTGGAATAATGCTCTTTTCATTTAAACTTGGTAGTCCAATGAATATGGATGGCAAAAAGGATTTGGTATATGTCCATGTGGCAAAGGGAATGAGCAGCGCCGATATAGGCAAGGAGCTGGAAAAGAAGGGCGTTATCAGCTCTACCACCAAGTTTTGGATTGCCACAAAAATAAATGGGGCTGATTCAAGGTTCAAGGTGGGAACCTTTGCTCTTGCTAAGAATATGAGCGTTTCAGAGGCTCTCTCAATCCTTATCAACGGCAATACTGTGGCTGTAAGGGTCACCATTCCTGAGGGCTATGGGGTAAAGGACATCGCCAAGCGTCTTGATGAATATGGCGTTTGCAACGAAAAGGATTTTTTGGAGCTGGCCAAGGATTATGCTCCTTATGATTACATGGAAAAACATAAGGATACAGTTTATCGGGTGGAGGGCTTCCTGTTCCCGGATACTTATGATTTTGCCAGTGACGCCACTGCCAAGGACGTTATGAAGCGCATGATAGATGAGTTTGATAACAAGCTTACCCCGGATATGAGAAAAGAGGCAGCAGCCAGGGATATTTCCATTTATGAACTGGTAACCATGGCTTCCCTTATAGAAAAGGAAGCCCGCTATGAAGAGGATATGCCTATTATTTCCCAGGTGCTGTGGAAGCGTTTGAATATCTCCATGCCTCTCCAGAGTGATGCCACACTTCAGTATGTAATGGCGGAAATCAAGGAAGATGTATCCATTGGGGATACCAAGATCGATTCACCGTATAATTCCTATCAGAATTACGGTTTACCACCTGGACCTATCGCCAGCCCCGGGCTGAAGGCCTTAAAGTCGGCTCTTAGACCTGCGTCTACAGATTTTCTCTATTTTGTGGCTGACAGGGAAGGGAAAAATTATTACAGCAATACCTATGATGAGCATCTGGCCATCGTGTCGGAGGTTCGTTGATGGATAAATTTGATGCTTTGATTGCGGAGATGGAGGAATACGGCCGCAGTAATCACGTTCCGATTATAAATGAAAAGGGAATGCCGGTGCTGCTGGAGGTGGTTCGTCAAAAGAAGCCCCACCGTGTACTGGAAATCGGTACGGCTATTGGATATTCTGCTTTGCTGATTGCCAATAATTCCGCAGAGGATGTGGAAATAGATACTTTGGAGCTTTCCCAGGAGCGGGCAGCTACAGCCAGAGCATATATAGACAGATCTGTTTATAAGGATCGCATCAGAATACATATTGGGGATGCAGGGGAGAATATACTGAAGCTCTCCGGAAGGTATGATTTTGTATTTATTGACGCCGCCAAGGGACAATATCCCGATTATTTCCGTAAGGTATATCCATTTTTGACGGAGGATGCCATGGTGCTGGCGGATAATGTCCTGTTTCGTGGCTATGTCCGTGGCGATATGGAGTGTCCACGCCGCTTTAAGACCATAGTAAAAAGGCTGAGGGAGTATATTTCTCTCGTTAGTGATAATGATGAATTTGAAACTGTAATTCGTGAGGATGGTGACGGTTTGGCAGTAAGCCGGCGGTTGCCCAAGGAGAACAATAGATGATAAAAAAGCCTGAATTACTGGCTCCGGCCGGTAATATGGAAAAACTTAAAATGGCCCTTATATATGGTGCCGATGCCGTATATCTGGGAGGCAAGGCCTTTGGGCTTAGGGCCTTTGGAGGCAACTTTGATTATGATGAGCTGAAGGAGGCTGTGGAATTTGCCCACAAGCTGGGGCGGAAGGTATATGTTACCGTAAATATCTTCCCTCATAACAGTGATATGGAGAAGCTGCCAGAGTATTTGGCATACCTTAATGAGATAAGGGTTGATGCCATGCTCATAGCCGATTTGGGGATTTTCACCTTGGCCAAGAAGTACGCACCAGATACGGATATTCACATAAGCACCCAGGCCAACAATACCAACTGGGTCACCGTAAACACCTGGGCAGATATGGGAGCTTCCCGTGTTGTGCTGGCGAGGGAAATGTCCTTGGGGGAAATCAGAACAATTCGTGAAAAATGCCCTGTGGAGCTGGAAATGTTCGTACATGGAGCCATGTGTATTTCCTATTCCGGACGTTGCCTTATGAGCAACTATATGACGGGCCGTGATGCCAATCGTGGCAGCTGTGCCCAGGCCTGCCGCTGGAAATATGCCCTGGTGGAGGAAAAGCGCCCCGGCCAGTATTTCCCTATTGAGGAGGATGACAGAGGCACGTATTTCTTTAATTCCAAGGATATGTGTCTGTTGCCTCATATTGGGGATGTTATTGACAGCGGTGTGGACAGTCTGAAAATTGAGGGCCGTATGAAAAGTGTTCATTATGCTGCCAGCATCGTTAAGGCATATAGGGCTGCCATTGACAGCTATTGCGAGGATCCGGAGCATTTTGAGCTGAAGCAGGAGTGGCTTGATGAGCTGGGAAAGGTTTCACATCGTCAGTACACCACCGGCTTTTATTACAACAAGCCAACGGAGGATGATCAGATTTACGGAACAACCTCCTATGAGCAGACCTCGGATTTTGTGGGGCTGGTTCTTTCCTACGATGAGACCACCGGCTATGCCATGGTGGAACAGCGTAATAATATGAAGAAGGGACAGGAAATCGAGGTATTCCAGCCAAATCTTCCAGGGTATCGCATGATTTTGGATGAGATGTATAATGATGAAGGAGAGCTCATTGATGTGGCACCTCATCCACAGCAGCTGGTTAAAATGAAGATGGCCCAGCCAGTGGAGCCGTATACTATTTTACGCAGAGATATTTGATGATGAATTTTTAAGGAGTATGATGAAATGGGTAAAGTTCTTGTAATTCACGGACCAAATCTTAATCTGTTGGGCACCAGGGAACCGGAAATTTACGGTTATGAAACCTTGGCGGATATTAACGATATGTTGCAGAAGCAGGCAGCAGCCGACGGGGTACCAGCTGACTTCTTCCAGTCCAACCACGAGGGGGACATTGTGGACACCATTCAGCAGGCACCAGCCAAGGGCTACAATTTCATTATTTTAAATGCCGGGGCCTTTACCCATTACAGCATTGCTATTCGAGATGCCATTTCGGCCATTAATGTACCTGTAATTGAGGTTCATCTTTCCAATGTTCATACCCGTGAGGAATTTCGACACAAGTCGGTAATTGCACCGGTGGTAATGGGGCAGATTCTTGGCTTTGGAGTTGATAGTTATTTCGCTGCTATGGCCGTGGTATTGAGAAAAATCAAGCAAAGGCTTAATTAGGAAGTGTTTTTGTGATTAAGGAAAGACTTAGGGCACTTAGAGATTATATTAGGGATAAGGGGCTGGATGGCGTCATTGTAAGCAAGGAGGAAAACCTTCATTATTTCAGTGGCTTCACCGGTGATGATACCATGCTGGTGGTTTCTGCGGATGATGCGGTTATTGTGACGGATTTTCGCTATGTGGAGCAGGCGAAAAATGAAGCTCCGGACTACAGAATTGCCAAGCAGGAAAAAGGGCTCCTGTTACGGGTCTCCGAGGTAATCAAGGAGCTGTGCATTAAAAAAATAGGCTTTGAAGGCGCCTCATTGGTATTTGACTGGTACGGAAAAATCAAAGAGCAGGTGGGAGACGAGGTTTCACTGAGTTCCTTGGAGCTTAACAGCCTTCGCCAGATCAAAGACCAGCAGGAATTGCAGTATATCAGAAAGGCTGTAGCCATAAGTGATAAGGCCTTTAAGGATATTGTTACCTTCATCAAGCCCGGCATGAGCGAAAATCAGGTTGCAGCACGTCTTGAAGGGGTTATGCGTTCCCTGGGCTCCCAGCGTCCGGCTTTTACCACTATTGTGGCCTCCGGCAAAAGGGGAAGTCTTCCTCATGGAACTGCAACAGAAAAGTTGATTAATGCAGGGGAATTTGTTACAATGGACTATGGTGCTGTGTATGAGGGGTATCACTCCGATATTACCCGTACCATTTGCGTTGGTCATGCAGATTCCAAGCAGCGTGATATATACGATGCTGTGCTTCAGGCTCAGCTTTTGGGATTGTCCCTGGTGAGACCTGGAGCATCAGGGAAATCTGTGGACGGTGACGTCAGAAAATATCTTCACGAAAGAGGATATGCAGAATACTTTGGCCATGGCCTGGGACATAGTCTGGGGCTGGAGATTCATGAGGCACCTACACTTTCACCGCGAAGCACCTGCGAGGCCTTACAGCCCAACACACTTATTACAGTGGAGCCAGGGGTATATATTCCCGATTGGGGCGGGGTTCGCATAGAGGATACAGTGCTGGTTACAGACACATCAAGAGAAGCTCTGACTTCTGTAACGAAGGATTTAATTGAGTTGAGTGTTTGATGGGTCTTCCATATATTAAAAATAAAAATTAATTTTGCAAATTAAATTGGAGGGTTTTTCTAATGATTACAAGTACAGATTTTCGTACAGGTTTGACAATCGAGATTGATGGTGGCGTATGGCAGGTAGTAGACTTCCAGCACGTTAAGCCAGCTAAGGGTGCAGCCTTCGTTCGTACCAAGATTAAGAATGTAGAGACTGGTGCTGTTGTTGAGCGTACCTTCAACCCTAACGAAAAGATGCCTCAGGCCCGTCTGGACACTGCCCGTATGGCATTCCTCTATGAGACTGATGGCATGTACACCTTCATGGACAACGAGACCTATGAGCAGACTGAACTGAACAAGGATCAGCTGGGTGATGCGCTGAACTATCTTCAGGAGAACATGGAGGTTGCTATTCAGTCCTACAAGGGCCGTGTAATTGGTGTAACCCTCCCTAATTCCGTAGAGCTGAAGGTTACTGAGTGTGAGCCAAGTGTAAAGGGCAACACTGCTACTGGTGCAACCAAGATGGCTACCCTTGAGACCGGCTACTCTGTTCGTGTACCTCTCTTTATCAACGAGGGTGATGTACTTCGCATCGATACCCGTACCGGTGCTTACATCGAGCGTGCATAATTAAAAATATTTTTAGACTGTCGAAAAAAGTATTTCGGCAGTCTATTATTTTGCCCGAAATATGTTTTATACATAATATACACAATTCTTGAATAACAACTACATGTTTGGTATAATGATACACAAGTAATACTATGTTTATATTGATTGGGGGGGTATTTGTATGGCAGACGAAATGATTAAAATTGATGACGGTTTGGGTTCTGTTCGTATTGGCGATGAGGTTGTCAGCATGATGGCCGGCATTGCTGCTCTGGAGATTCCTGGCATAGCCGGAATGAGCGGCGGCCTGGTGGGCGGTATTGCTGAGCTTCTTGGCAGAAAGAATCTTTCCAAGGGCGTTAAAGTAGAAGTAGGCGAAAAGGAAGCCCGTGTTGATTTGTACATCATTATTAAGTATGGTGAGCGTATTCCAGATGTGGCTATTGCTGTTCAGGAGAACGTAAAGAAGCAGATTGAGACCATGACCGGGCTGAGTGTTATCGAGGTCAATGTTCACGTTCAGGGCGTGGATTTCGGCGAAGAAGAAACTAAGGAAGAAACCAGAAAGATCCGCTAGGGGGCAATTTAATGGGAGTATTTAACAGATTCCTGCTGTTTTTGTACACCTTGTTTTTTGGTGCAGTAAGCCTGGGGGTCGTTTTACTGGTATTTAATGTGGTTCCGGAAAGAGTGCTTCTCAACGAGTATCAGTTTGCTGTAACACAGTGGCAGACAGGTGCTGTTGCTGCTGTTGTGTTTATCATCAGCATACATCTGTTGTTTTGCTCCTTTGCTGGTAAAGGCAATAAGGAGCTGGCCACGGGCGATATTGTGCTGGTACACGGTACAGAGGGGGATGTGAACGTTTCCATTAACGCCATAAAGGGTATGATAGAGCGAATTTCCGGTGGTGTGCGTGGTGTACGTGAAGCAAAGGTCAAGGCTCTTTTGAAGCAGGACAAGGAAAAGGGCGACTGTCTGAATCTGGATGTTAAGCTTGAGGTGGGGCAGGAGCGCAGTATAGCAAACATTTCTGATGATGTTCGTACCCAGTCAAGCAAATACCTGACTGACATAGCATGTATTTCTAATTTTAATGTTGTGGTTTCCGTTCAGAGTATTTCCAGCGGTGTGGTTGTCAAGAAAAGACGACTGAAGTAATGGAGGTGTCTGAATGGATAACGAGATCAGTTTGAAGCAGGCTCTGGCCAACGCTTTTCGCCGTCAGTGTGAAAGACGTCCAGGGACCCTTTTGGGGATAGCAGGTGGCATTTTGATTGCTGTGGGCATATTGCTCTTTGGCTTTTGGAGTGTAATGTTTGTAGTTATTTGTGGCTTTATAGGCTGCTTTATCGGTAAGAACGTTGATAAAGGCGGTAGCTTTATAGATAATATCCGGGATTCCGTTCCCCGGGATATTCACCGGTGGCGCTGATAGCCAAATATATTATTTTGTTTAAGAATCGAGGAATATAAGTATGAGTCGTAGACAAGCTCGTGAGGTAGCACTTCAGGCTTTGTTTCAGTTGGATATGAATCCGTTGGATGAAGGTATGGATGTAGCTCAGGCCAGACAGAATGCCATTGATGCTGCTGTTTTTGCAAAGGATGAGGATGTTAAGCTGGGCAGCAAGGATATGGATTTTCTGAAGGGGCTGGTAAATGGTACTCTTGATAATCAGGAGTCCATTGATGAAATGATTACCAATAGCTCCAAGGAGTGGAAGCTGCAGCGTATGGCCGGAGTAGACAGAAATATTACCCGTATGGCTGTTTTTGAGCTTAAGTTCTGCGAGGAGAAGCTGACTCCTAATATCGTTATTAATGAAGCTGTTGAGCTGGCCAAGAAGTTTGGCAGTGATGAGTCCAGCCGTTTTGTAAATGGTATTCTGGGAGCTATTGCTCGTGTATAAGATTTAGGGCCGCATTTTTGGGTGCGGCCCGTTTTCTGTGTTTTAGAATATGCTTTTTTGGGTGAAATATGGCTGTTATCAGAAGTGTTTCTGAGATAACTAAATATATTGCGGGACTTTTAAAGAATGATCTGGCCCTGCACAATGTCACTATCAGGGGACAGATTTCCAATTTTAAGCAGTATTCTTCCGGTCATTGCTACTTTGATTTGAAGGATAAGGATTCTATTTTAAAGTGCGTTATCTGGCGAAGCTATGCGGAACGGTTGAGATTTCGTCCTGAAAACGATATGCAGGTGCTGGCCACTGGCAGCGTGGAGGTTTACGAGCGTGACGGCAAGTATCAGTTTTATGTCAGCCGTATGGCTCCAGATGGTGTAGGGGAGCTGGCTCTGGCCTTTGAGCAGCTGAAGGAGCGCCTTTCCAAGGAGGGCCTTTTTGATGCTGAATTTAAGAAGGCTTTACCAGCCTATCCAAAAACCATTGGTATTGTTACATCGCCAACGGGGGCAGTGCTGAGGGATATTTATACGGTGTCAAGGCGACGTATGCCGTCAATAAGACTGGCCCTTTATCCTGTTATGGTGCAGGGGGCAGGCTCAGCAGAGCAGATAGCCCATGGTATTGAATTTTTCAATACCAAATATCCTGTGGATGTGCTGATAGTAGGCCGTGGTGGCGGTTCTATGGAGGATTTGTGGTCCTTTAATGAGGAAGTGGTGGTTCGGGCTATTTTTAAATCCAGAATACCTGTGATTTCTGCTGTGGGCCATGAAACTGATTTTACACTGGCGGATTTTGTGGCTGACCAGAGAGCAGCCACCCCATCCCAGGCGGCGGAGTTGGCAGTGCCAGATGTGTCTGAGGTAATTCAGCGCATAAATTCTGCCAGAGAAAGACTGCAGATGGCGGCTGTTACAAGTATTAAGGACTCCAGACGGAGTCTGGAAGCTATTATGGACAGCTTTGTATTTACCCAGCCCCTTCGTATGCTGGAATCAAGCAGTATGAGGCTGGATAATTTGCAGTCGAGATTAAACAAGATAGCAATTCAGCTGGTGAAGGAGAAGAAAAACCAGCTGCTTCACGATATGGAAAAATTGGAGCTGATAAATCCTCTGGGAGTTATCAGACGGGGTTATGGCATGGTTCATGACCAAAAGGGCACTATTATCAGTGATATCAGCAATATAAAGGTTGATGATATGGTGTCAGTAAGGCTTAATGGAGGGCAGTTTGATGCCCAGATTAAGGCAATAAGGGAGGAGTAGTTCGATGCCACGGAAAAAAGAGGCTTCCTTTGAGGAAAATCTGGCGGAATTGGAGCAGATTGTTGATAAATTGGAAAGCGGCGAGGCAAGCCTGAAGGATGTTATTGATAATTATACATTGGGCATGGAGCTTTCCAGAAAGTGTCTGGCTGAACTGAAGTCAGTTGAGGACAAGATGAATGTCATCCTCAGTGAAGAGGATGGAAAAGTAGTGGAAATGCCTTTGGAGCTTGAGGGAGGACAATAATTGTGGATAAGACTCAGTGGAATGAACGAATTAAGCTAATAGAAAAAGCACTGGTGGAGGAGCTTCAGGAAGATAAGGCATTGGACCCGACTCTTTGTGAATCCATGAAATACAGCCTTACTGCCGGTGGTAAGCGCCTGCGCCCAATTCTTGTGATGGCGGCGGCTGATGCCATTGGTGCCAACGGAACTGATTTTATTCATATTGCCTGTGCTATTGAAATGATTCACACCTATTCCCTTATTCATGATGATTTGCCTGCCATGGATAACGATGATTATCGCCGTGGCAAGTTGACCAACCATAAGGTTTATGGTGATGGTATGGCCATTTTGGCTGGAGATGCCCTGCTGACCCAGGCTTTTGAGGTAATGCTTCGTCAGGACAATTTGCCGGCAGATGTGCTGTTAAAGGTAGTTCGGGAAATGTCCATTGGTGCTGGCCCTAACGGTATGGTGGGGGGACAGGCCATTGATTTGGAGGCTGAGGGCAAGCAAAAATCCCTTAGTCTTGAAGAATTAAAGAAGATGCACGCCGGCAAAACCGGTGCTTTATTTAGGGCTGCCATCAGAAGTGGTGCTATTGTGGCCGGAGCCTCTGATGAGGAGCTGGCGGCCCTTACCACTTATGCTGACTGCTTTGGCCTTGCATTCCAGATTACTGATGATATTCTGGATGTTATTGGTGATGAAGCAGTTATTGGTAAGCCTGTGGGCAGTGATGAGCGTAATGACAAGTCCACTTATGTGTCCCTTACTTCCCTTGATGAAGCCAAGAAGCTGGCGGCTGATACCGTGGCAGAAGCCGTCGATGCCTTGGAAATGTTTGGTGACAAGGCCACCTTCTTGCGGGAGCTTGTGGAATATTTGTTAAAGAGAAATAAGTAATTAAGGAGCCACACCATGTCTGAGAACATATTGGAAAAAATAAATAGTGCTTCTGATGTGGCTAAATGCAGCTTAGAGGAGCTTAAGGCACTGGCTGGAGAAATCAGAGGCAAAATTATAAATACTTGTGCTGCCAATGGCGGTCATCTGGCACCTAGTCTTGGTACTGTGGATCTGACTTTGGCCATGTACAGTGTATTTAACCCTGAAAAGGATAAGATAGTATGGGATGTGGGACATCAGGCGTACTCCCATAAAATTATCACTGGTCGTAAGGAAAGATTTAGCACCTTGCGCACCAAGGGGGGCATTACAGGCTTCCCTAAACGCTCTGAATCCAAGTGTGATGCCTTTGGTGTGGGTCACGCCAGTACCTCTATTTCTGCTGCAGTGGGTATGGCCATTGAGCGGGATATTCGCAAGCAGGATTATAGTGTTATTGCGGTAATCGGTGATGGAGCCTTTACTGGCGGTGAGGCCTATGAGGGCCTTAACTATGCCGGAACCATCGGCAAGAATATGATTGTGGTTCTTAATGACAATGAAATGTCCATTGATAAAAATGTGGGTGCAATGTCAGAGTATTTGAGCCATATTCGCATTATGCCCCAGTATCACAAGGCAAAGAAGGAGCTGCAGGAATTTTTAAAGGGGTTCCCTGGGATTGGCGAAACCGTATGGAATGCAGCTGGCTCCGTTAAGGATGGTATTTATGCCCTTTTGACTCCGGGCAGTGTCTTTGAGTCCCTTGGATATACCTATGTTGGACCTATTGACGGTCACAGCATTGAAAAAATGCAGGAGATTTTTCAAAAGGCTAGGGGCATTGAGGGCCCAGTGCTTATTCATGTACGAACCACCAAGGGAAAGGGATATTCCTTTGCAGAAAATCAGCCCCATAAGTTCCACGGGGTGGGAAAATTTAACTGCGATACTGGTGAAATGATAAAAAAGGAGGGGGCACCTCCTTCTTATACGGATATTTTCAGTGATGCTCTTATCGAGCTGGCGGGAAAGTATGATAATATTACGGCAATTACGGCGGCTATGCCATCTGGCACTGGCCTAAAGAAGTTTTCTGGGGTGTATCCGGAGCGCTTCTTTGACGTGGGTATTGCGGAGGAGCATGCCATTACTATGGCGGCTGGTATGGCGGCAGTTGGTGGCAAGCCATTTGTGGCATTGTATTCCACCTTTGCCCAGCGGGCATACGATCAGATAATTCACGATGTTTGTCTGCAAAATCTGCCTGTTACCCTTTGCCTTGACCGCGGTGGTCTTGTGGGTGCTGATGGCCCGACACATCATGGCGTATTTGATTATTCCTATTTGCGTCACATACCTAATATGGTAGTAATGGCTCCTAAGGATGAAAATGAGCTGCGGAATATGCTTTATACAGCAGCAAATTACAATGGTCCTATCAGTGTGCGTTATCCACGTGGCTCTGCCACAGGGGTACCAGTGAAGGAGGGCTTTGAGCAGCTTGAAATCGGCAAGGGGGAAATTCTTTCCAGAGATAGTAAAGCAATAGTATTACTTGCCGTTGGCAGTATGGTAAAGCAGGCTGTAAAGGCGGCACAATTTTTGAAGGAAAAGGATATTTATACCACTGTTGTCAATATGAGATTTGTAAAGCCACTGGATACTGGTCTTATTGATGAGCTGGTAAGGGATGCCCGTCTTGTGGTAACCCTGGAGGAAAATGCACTGGCTGGGGGCTTTGGCTCTGGTGTGCTGGAATATTTGGCAGATGCTGCTATCAATACCGCCAAGATTATGCGTTTTGGCATTGAGGATAAGTTTATCGAACAGGGCTCCTGCCCTGAGCTTCTGGAGCTTTGTGGTCTTCTTCCAGAACAGATTGCGGATCGCATTGCAAAGAATTATGGTGATTTATAATTATGGGTGATAATACGGAAAAAGTAAAAAAAGAGCGTCTTGACGTGCTTCTTGTGAAAAAGAATCTGGTTCAGAGCCGTGAGCGGGCCAAGACCACTATTATGGCCGGAATGGTGATTGTGGATGGCAACAAGATTGACAAGGCTGGCACCATGGTTAAGGAAACTGCTGATATCCGTGTTTTAGGAAATCAAATTCCTTATGTGAGTCGTGGTGGCCTGAAGCTGGAGAAGGCTATTAAGGAGTTTGGTGTGGAGCTGAAGGGAAAGGTTACCGCTGATATTGGTGCCTCTACTGGAGGTTTTACCGACTGTATGCTCCAAAATGGTGCTGTAAAGGTATTTGCCATTGATGTGGGATACGGTCAGCTGGCCTGGAGTCTTCGTACTGACGAAAGGGTAGTTAATATGGAACGCACCAACGTGCGCAATGTAACCCCTGAGGACATCGGCCAGTTTATTGATTTGGCCTCCATCGATGTGGCCTTTATTTCCCTGGAGAAGGTTTTGCCTGCTGTAAAGGCAATGCTGAAGCCGGATGGACAGGTGGTGGCTCTTATTAAGCCACAGTTCGAGGCTGGCAAGGAAAAGGTGGGCAAAAAGGGCGTTGTTAGAGATCCTAAGGTTCATCTGGAGGTTATTCATAAGGTTATTGACATTGCCAGGGAGATGGATTTTGTTACCAAGAAGCTGACTTTTTCCCCGGTAAAGGGCCCTGAGGGCAACATTGAATACCTTGTTTGGCTTACCAAGGACAAGGATGCTGATGATAATGTAACTGATGAAGTAATGGCAAGCACTGTTGAGCTGGCCCACAGCAAACTTGACAAATAATTTGCGGGAAGATTTGCTGAATAAAGAGGACGTCTTTATGAAGACAATTGCTATTTATCCAAATATTAATAAGGACGAATCAGCTCAGGTTATGGAAAGAATTCGCAGTTATTTTGCGGACAAGCAGGACAGGGTTCGCATTGTCATGTCACGCAGCGTTGCGGAAATGTTTAACTGCCCTGAGTACGGTATAGATGATTTGGACAATGAACCCATTGATTTGGGGCTGAGTATCGGCGGTGACGGAACTCTCTTGGGGGTATGCCGCAAGCTGTATACACGAAAGATTCCTGCTTGTGGAATCAATATTGGCCGTGTGGGCTTTCTTACAGATATTGAGTTGACGGAGCTGGAGAGCCGCCTTGATAACCTTTTAAATGGTGAGTATCAGGTGGTGGAGCGCACGGTTATTTCCGGCTCTGTTTTGAGTCAAGGCAATCGGCGTATGCTGGGCCATGCCATTAACGATGTGGTTATTGGCAAGGGGGGCCTTTCCCGTATGCTGAGTCTTAGCATGCGGATAGATGATACCATGATTAACGATTATAAAGCTGATGGAGTAATTGTATCCACTGCCACCGGCTCTACGGCCTATTCCCTTTCAGCTGGCGGACCTATAGTAAATCCAAGTGTTCCTGCACTTCTCATTACGCCAATTTGTCCACATACCTTGGATGCAAGACCAATGATAATACCTGATGATGAGGAAGTGCAGATTTATATAGCGGCAGTTCATCAGGATATTCAGATGACCTTTGACGGTCAGGAGAGCTTCCAGCTTTTGCCCGGGGATGTGGTTTATATCCGCAAGGGAAAAAACCCAGCGCGCATAATAAAATTTGGTGACAAAAATTATTACGACACTCTAAAAAGTAAGTTATGGGGGAATTCTAAATGAAGGCTCATAGACAATCAAAGATAAAACAGATTATTGAAAATCAGATAATTGAGACTCAGGAGGATTTGGCCGCAGCCCTTAGAGCAAGGGATATTGAGGTTACCCAGGCCACCGTTTCCAGAGATATCAAGGATATGCAGCTGGTGAAGATTCCTTGTGGTAATGGCAAGTATCGCTATGCCTATCCAATGGATACCCAGACCATGCACTCCGAAGACCGTATGCAGCGCCTGTTTAAGGAACTGGTAAAAAAAATTGACTATAGTGAAAACATCATTGTGGTAAAGACCATGCCGGGGGCAGCAAATTCAATTTGTGCAGCCCTTGATAATGCCCGGTGGCCTGAGGTTATTGGCACTGTGGCCGGTGATGATACCATTTTGGCAGTGGTAAAGTCCTCCAGTATGGCTGAGGATGTGGCTCTGAAGCTGGAAGCCATGAGTATGGGGATTAAATGATTGAAGGAATGTTTGGGTAGCTAGGAGATTTTCAAAATGCTCAACACGCTTACAATATGGAACTTTGCTTTGTTGGAGCAGGTTCAGATAGATTTTGACAAGGGACTCAATATACTTACCGGAGAAACAGGTGCCGGAAAATCAATTCTTATTGATGCACTGGGGGCCATGCTGGGAAATCGCCTCTCCACGGATTTTATCCGCACGGGGGCTGACTGGCTTCGGGTGGAGGCTATTTTCACTCTGGATAATCAGCCAAAGGTTATTGAGTATCTTAATGAAAATGCCATTGATACCACAGAGGGGGAGCTTATTATCACCCGTCAGATAACCAGCAATGGACGTGGCACCATATTGGTTAATGGCTGTCATACCACTGTGGCCGTACTGAAAAAATTGGGAACCTTGCTGGTAGACATCCATGGCCAGAACGAGAATTTGGCCCTTCTTAATGCGGCTAATCAGTATAAGCTGGTGGATGGTTCAGATGACCGTATCGAGGTTGCCTTAACGGCTTATCAGGGGGCCTTCAAGTCCTTAAAGGACAAGGAGCATCAGCTGGCTGAAAAGGAAAAAAGCTCTGCTGACAACGAGCAAAAGCTGGAAATGCTGAAGTGGCAGGTACAGGAAATTGAGGCGGCCCAGCTTCAGGAGAATGAGGATGAGGAGCTGGAAAGGGAAATAAAGAAGCTGTCAAATGCGGAAAAGATTTCCAATTATATCGGGGAGGCCTGCCGGAATCTCTACGGTGGCGGTAACAACGGTATAGGCATTGTCAGTGCGTTGGAAGAAGTGATAGAGAATCTAAGGGATCTGTCACGATTTGATGATTCACTGGATAATGTAACGGATACTATAAAAGAGGCTTGTATTCAGATAAAAGAAGCTGCCTATGAGGTACGGGACTATGGTGATGAGCTGGAATTTAACCCACAGCTTTTGGATAAGCTCCAGAGCCGTATGGATGTAATAGATAAGCTGCGGAAGAAATACGGTGCCACCATTGAGGATATTATGGCTTTTAAGGAAAAGGCCCAGCAGCAGCTCAATGACATTGAAAACTACGATGATGATATTGCTGCATTGAAGCAGGAAATCTCTAAGGCCCGTGAAGAAGCCACATCCTTTGCCCAGCGCCTTACGGAGCTAAGAAAACAGGCTGGGGACAGACTTTCCATGGCCATTGAGGAGCATCTTCATGAGCTGGGAATGCCCGATGCCAGATTGGAGATTGCCATTAATGAGGCTGGTGAGCTTGGCAGTCTTGGGGCTGATGAGCTGGAAATTCTCTTTTCCGCCAATCCGGGACAGGATCTGCGTCCAATTCAGAAGGTGGCCTCTGGCGGTGAGCTTTCCCGTATTGCACTTTCCATTAAGGCGGTTACAGCCTTTAGGGATGATTCTCCTGCCAGCATGATATTTGATGAAATTGACACGGGTATCGGTGGCCGTACTGCCCAGATGGTGGCAGAGCGTATTGCCATGGTGGCGGCGGACAAGCAGGTGCTTTGTATTACCCATTTACCTCAGATTGCCTGCATGGCGGATGTGCATCTTTACATTAACAAGCAGGTGGTTAACGGCATGACATCCACCTCTGTACGAGCCCTTACTGATGGGGAACGGGTTAATGAAATAGCCCGTATGGCCTCTGGGGTGGACGTATCTGCGGCATCACTTGATAATGCCCGTGAAATGCTGGCTAATGCCGGGGTAAAGAAGCAGCAATACAGCCGTAAATTAGGTTGATTATGGACTAAAGCAGAGTTTTATACTAAAATATTTTTTTGGAGGCTTCTATGTACGAAGACTTAATTGAAATAAAGGAATCCAGCGAGAATATATTTGATGGCAATTTGCTCCATGTAAAGAAGGATAAGGTGAAGCTGCCAAATGGGGGCACTGCCTACCGAGAGTGGATCAAGCATCCCGGAGCTGCAGCTGTTATTCCCGTTACGGAGCATGGCCAGATTATTCTCGTAAGACAGTATCGTTATCCTATTGATGAGGTAACTCTGGAAATTCCGGCGGGGAAGCTGGATATGCCAGGGGAGGACCCTTTGGAGTGTGCCAAGCGTGAGCTTAGCGAAGAAACCGGCTATACTGCCAAGGAGTATAAATTCTTCACAAAGCTGGCCACCTGTGTAGGCTTTTGCAACGAAGTTATTTATATCTATGCTGCCAAGGGGCTGGAGCCAGGAAAGCAGCATACAGATGAAGATGAATTTATTAATGTGGTTAAGCTGCCTCTTGCGGAAGCAGTGGCAATGGTGGAGGATGGACGCATAAATGATGCCAAATCAGTAACCGCCATTTTAATGCTTGACCGCATTCTGAATAAATAAATGGAGGATTTATGTTTGATTTTAATTTGATGAGTATTATTGCAGGGCTGCCTGGGTTGCTTTTGGCCTTGGTTCTTCATGAATATGCCCACGCCAGGGTAGCTGTGGCCATGGGAGATTTTACGCCAAAGCTCACTGGCAGATTAACGTTAAACCCAATGGCGCATATTGACCCTATTGGTTTACTGATGCTTTTGGTAGCCCGTTTTGGCTGGGCAAAGCCGGTTATGGTAAACCCAAGAAATTTTAGAGATATGAAGAAGGGCAATATTTTGGTGGCTCTGGCCGGTCCTGCAGCCAATTTTTTAACTGCCTTTGTAACACTTTTTATTATGATGGTGTTATTTAAGCTGGGAATGTTAAACACAGTGGGAATAAAGACTGTATTGTCCATGATTGTTCTTTTCAATATCAACTTTGGAATTTTCAATCTGATTCCACTGCCACCTTTGGATGGCTCCAAGATTCTTCTGGAGTTTTTACCGGGCGAGCTGGCTTATAAGTATATGGGCCTTGAAAGATACAGCTTTATCATTCTCATTATTTTGATAATGACGCCTGTTCTTGGCAGCATTTTACTACCACTGTCAAGCCTTATTTTACACCTATTTGAAACGATATTAGGTTTATTCCTGTAATAGGGTAACATAAATGAATTATTCAAAACTGAGAGGGGTTTCAATAAAAAATGGAAAAGATTATTTTAACTGGTGACAGACCAACTGGCAGACTTCATATAGGTCATTATGTAGGCTCTCTTAAGCGCAGAGTTGAGCTGCAGAATTCCGGGGAGTTTGACAAAATCTACATCATGATTGCTGATGTTCAGGCATTGACCGATAACTTTGAGAATCCTGAGAAGGTTCGCCAGAACATCCTGGAAGTAGCCCTGGACTATCTTTCTGTAGGTCTTGATCCAGCTAAATCTACGCTGTTCATTCAGTCCCAGGTGCCTCAGCTTACTGAGCTTACCACCTACTATATGAATCTGGTTTCTGTTTCCCGCGTGGAGAGGAATCCTACCGTAAAGGCTGAAATTCAGCAGAAGAATTTTGAAAAGAGTATTCCTGTTGGCTTCTTTACCTATCCTATCAGCCAGGCCTCTGATATTACAGCATTTAAGGCAACCCTGGTTCCAGTAGGTGAGGATCAGCTTCCTATGCTGGAGCAGACCAAGGAAATCGTGCGCCGCTTCAATATGATTTATGGTGGTGAAGCTCTTATTGAGCCGGATATTATGCTCCCGGAAAATGAGACCTGCCGTCGTCTCCCAGGTACTGATGGGAAGGCAAAGATGTCCAAGTCCATTGGTAACTGTATCTATCTTTCCGATGATGCGGAAACTGTTCGCAAGAACGTTATGGATATGTACACCGATCCTACCCATATCAAGGTTTCTGATCCAGGTCATGTGGAGGGCAATGCAGTATTTACATATCTTGATGCCTTCAGCAAGCCGGAGCACTTTGAGAAGTATCTCCCAGAGTATGAGAATCTGGATGCCCTTAAAGAGCACTACACCCGTGGCGGTCTTGGTGACGTAAAGATTAAGAAGTTCCTGAACAGTATCCTTCAGGAGGAGCTGGAGCCTATTCGTGCCCGTCGTAAGGAGTACGAAAAGGACATTGCCGGCGTTTATGAGATTTTGAAAAAGGGTAGTGCAGAGGCCAGACGTGTGGCAGAAAACACCCTGCAGGACGTAAGAAACGCCATGAAAATAAACTACTTCTCCGACGAAGAGCTTATCAAGGCACAGACAGAAAAATATCAGGGATAATATATGGATTAAGGCGTGCTGCGGTGCGCCTTATTTTTTTAGACTAAAATGCAGGATAAAAGGGCCGTTTTGGCGAAGCATGATATTATCTTGATGGAATAATTTAAGTATAAAGGAAATGCTATCGATATATGCGTAGGATAGGTATTCACAGAAAAAGCAGTTCGTAATCGGTAAAAGGAGGAAATGGCAATGGCTAATATGATTAATGATGCAAATCGACTCTCCCCCTTTAAGAGCATACGAGATGTTACCAAGAATAATGGCAGTAAAAAGGAACGTAATATCTCTCATAAGGTCGGCAAGGATTATGATGTTTCCCTGACCAATGATGGCAAATTTTTTGCAACAAGGGAAGTCAAGGAAGATAAAGGCATCTCTCTGCAGTCGATTACTAAAAATAAATGGAATGTAACACCAGAGGAGGAAAAGCTTTCTCCAAAGGCAAAGGAGTTCTTGGCTAAGCTGCGGGAACAATATGGTGACTATGAATTTCTGGTTGCTGATAATGTGGATAATCCGTTGGATATTGCCGGTCCAAGTGATAAGAGCTATTTTGTTATGCTTTCAACAGAAGAAATTGAGCGTATGGCTGAGGATGAAGAGTATGCCAATAAGGTGATGGGCAATATAGACTCAGGTGTACATACATTGCAGGATATTCAGGAAAGCGGTGAGCTGGGTGAGGGCGTACGCTTTAGTCGGCTAGGAATATCATTTGATGCTGATGGTAATATGAAGCTGTTCGCTGAGTTGGAAAGATTTACTGAAAAGCAGGAGGAAATTAGGCAGGAGGCAGCAGAAAAGCGGGAAGAGGATAAAAAGTTGGCTGCCCGTGACCATTCCAAGGCTCCTCCAAACCGTCCGAAGTTACCGAATCAGCAGGAGCTTATGGGAGCTATCAGGATTCATACCGAAAACAGAGAATATCCTAATGAAAATGCGTGGAAGCTTCTTCAGCCAGAATTAGCTGATGGTGTATCACATAAAGGGATAAATGGAGAGCATCATTCCCAGGATAATGCTCCTGTTAAGACTGTTCGTCTGCAGGCAGGTTCTGTTGAGGAGTTAATGGAATTAATAAAAAATATCAATTGGGATGAATAAATTATAAAATTGAAACACAAAAATTTAGAGGGGCTTTTGCATTACATTTACATGCAAAGCCCCTTTGTATTGGCAATGATGTTCTTACACCATATTATTTGTGTGGATATTTCTGGCGGAATGCAAAAAAATAAGCAATATCAGTAGTAAAACTACAATAAAAAGAAAAGTGAGATGGCAAAAATATCCTTTATGATATATAATATTTATCTAGTCAAATTATACTAAACGAGGAATAAATTAATGGAAAAGTATTCAGTAAGGCTGGAGAGTTTTGAGGGGCCTATGGAGCTGCTCATGCACCTTATTGATAAAAATAAAATTGATATTTATGATATTCCTATAGCGGAGCTCACGGAACAGTACATTGATTATCTCGATCAGTTCCGTGAGTTTAATTTGGAAATTGCCAGTGAGTTTTTGCTGATGGCGGCCACATTGTTGCAAATAAAATCCCGTATGATGCTGCCAAAGCCACCTAAATCCAAGGAGACGGAGGAGACCCAGGATATTGACCCTCGTCAGGAGCTTATTGACCGCATTTTGGAGTACAGAAGATATAAGGAAGTCAGTACGGTGCTTCTTGATATGCAGGATATGCAGGAAAAGTATGTAACCAGAGCTCCAATGGAGCTGCCGATACATCATCTGCCTCCTGATAATCTGTCGATGCAGGATTTGGTAAGGGCTTTTAGTAATGTTCTGGCCATGCACAAGGAATTAAAGCTTCCCGATGCCCTGGTGGAGCCTGAGGAATACACCATTTCCGATAAAATGGAGCTTTTATTGTCATTGTTAAATAAAAGTGGTGGTAAGATTTCTTTTGATGATGCATTTCATACGGGAAACCGTTCAGAGCTGATTACAACATTTCTGGCTATGCTTGAGCTTATAAAGGTAAAGAGCATCAGAGTGTATCAGGTGGATAGGTTTTCTGAGATTTTTATTGAAGTTAGAGTTGGTGAAGATTAATGTTTATGGGTGAACTGACTGGAGCTCTGGAGGCTGTACTGTTTGCCAGTGGGGATCCGGTGTCAGCACAGCAGCTGATGGAGATTTTTGGAATAGATATTGAAAGCCTTGATGAGCTGGTTGAGGCCCTGCAAAAGTCTCTTGATGAGCGGGGCAGTGGTGTTATGGTTCAGCATGTTGCCGGTGGGTGGCAGCTGGCCACCCGTCAGGAGTTGTTTTCCTATGTGGAAAAGCTGACGGAAACCAAGGAAAAGAAGCTATCTGCCGCTGCCATGGAAACCCTGTCCATCATCGCCTTTAAGCAGCCAATTACCAAGCAGGAGGTTGAGCACATCCGCGGTGTTCATATTGAAAAGGTGCTGGCTAAGCTCATAGAGCTGGAGCTGGTGCGGGAGTTGGGGCGTAAGGAAGTTTTGGGAAGGCCGATTCTTTACGGTACCACTGATAATTTCCTCAAGTGCTTTGGTCTTAACGAGCTGACAGACTTGCCGGATTTGCCTACAGTGGAAATTGATGACAAGGAAATAGAGCAGCTTACTCTCATAGATGAAAATCAGTAAAAAATAAGGACTGTTCCGTTACTGGAGCAGTCCTTTTCTGATACCTAGATATACGATTAATTTTATTTAATCGCCCAGCGCAGCTTGGTGGAATGGGCACGGCTGTTGTTATAGCATTCTTCCTTGCTGGGCCTGATAACCTCTGTGGAAATATCACTGTATATTCCGGCTCTTTTTAATGCTTGAAAAGCCTTTTTTACAATACGGTCCTCGCCGGAATGGAATGTTAAAATGGCCGCTCTGCCTCCATCTCTCAATGCATCGGGAAGCTTTTCCATAAACTCATACAGAACCTCAAATTCCTGATTTACATCTATGCGGAGGGCCTGAAAAACTCTGGCAGACGATTTCTTAACTGCCATGTCCCTTTCTTCTTTGGACAGCTTTACCTTTTGCAGCGCCTTGATGATTTCCTGATGAAGGGCAACAGTGGTTTCGATTTTGATGCCCCGCTTTAAATCGTTGCAAATCTGGCGGGCAATTTCCTCAGCGTATGGCTCATCAGAGTTTTCAATAAACATTCCAGCCAGCTCGTCTCTGTCCACTTCCTTAAGGCGTTCTGCAGCAGAAATTCCGGATTTTGAATCGAGTCTCAGATCAAGAGGACCATCTGCTTTATAGGTAAAGCCACGTTCTGGGTTATCTATCTGCATGGAGGAAACACCCAGGTCAGCAAGGACGAAATCAAAGCCTCCTACCTCCTGGGCCAGCTTATCTATTTCACAGAAGTTCATCAGCCTTGGGGTCCATATATCTTCCCCAAAACCATCCTTTCTAAGGCGGGCTTCTGTTTTGGCTTCCTCAATACTGTCAATGTCACCGCTATATAGATGACCCTTGCCCTGCAGCTTTTCCAGCATGGCTCGCGTATGGCCACCATACCCCAGTGTACCATCAAAGCCCTGTTCTCCGGGTTTTATATTCAGCACCTCAAGTATTTCCTTTACCATAATGGGAATATGCATACCAGCCGGGGTGTTGCCCTTGGCCATAACATGCTTTATTTGGTCACCATATTTGTCTGGATTCAGCTCCTTGTATTTTTCGGAGAATTTTTTGGGGTATTTGCCGCTGTAGCGGACACGTCGCTTATGGGGAGTCTGGCTCTCCTGTGGGGCCTCCTGTTTCACAAGATTTTCTTTATCATTAGTAGTCATATATACTCCTTAAAATTGTCACAATTATTTAAAAAATAAGTATTTTTTCCTTTATTATACGTTGCTTCGGATATTATAATATACAAAGAGAGTTTTGTGTAGTGTAAGGAGGTTTGTTATGAATTTTTCAGAGGTTATTTCCAAGGCCAAGGAATGTATTGGGGATAAGTGCCATGCCTGTCCCGTGTGCAACGGACGTGCCTGCAGAAATGTTATGCCAGGTCCCGGTGCCAAGGGCGTGGGAGATACTGCTATCCGCAATTATGACAAATGGCAGGAAATCCGCATAAATATGGATACCTTATGTCAGGGGAAGGCTGTAGATACTTCTCTGAGCCTTTTTGGAAAGAAATTTAAGGCACCGTTTTTTGCAGGACCTGTAGGCGCAGTAACGCTTCATTATAGTGATAAGTACAATGATGTAAGCTATAATGAGGTACTGGTAAAGGCCTGTGCGGAAAATGGTATTGCTGCCTTTACTGGTGACGGCGTGGATGCCGGGGTTATGCAGGCGGCCACCAAGGCTATAGCAGCTAATAAGGGTATGGCTGTGCCAACTGTGAAGCCTTGGAATATTGACACCATAAAAGAAAAGATGGCTTTGGTAAAGGAATCTGATGCCTTTGCTGTAGCAATGGATGTGGACGCTGCTGGCTTGCCATTCCTTAAGGGGATGAATCCACCAGCAGGACCAAAGAGCACGGCTGAGCTGAAGGCCATTGTTGAAGCTGCAGGACGTCCATTTATTGTAAAGGGTATTATGACTGTAAAGGGTGCCTTGAAGGCGAAGGAGGCTGGAGCTGCCGGTATTGTGGTATCCAACCATGGAGGCAGGGTTCTGGACCAGTGTCCGGCCACAGCTGAGGTGCTGCCGGAAATTGTGGAGGCTCTTAAGGGGTCAGGGGTCAAGATCCTTGTAGACGGTGGTATTCGTACTGGTACCGATGTATTTAAGGCCTTGGCCATGGGTGCTGATGCTGTGATAATAGCCCGTCCGTTTGTAACTGCCGTATATGGCGGTGGGGAAGAAGGGGTAAAGGCTTATATTGATAAAATTACAGGGGAGCTGGAGGATACCATGAGTATGTGTGGTGCCTTCTCCCTGGGGGAAATCGATGCAGACATGGTGGGATTGCCATAAAATCAAATAGACGTATGTCATAAAAAGTAAACGCACTGGTGTCTGAATCAATCAGCTCACATCAGTGCGTTTTAAGTATCATCAACGATATATCATGGTGTTTATTTTAACAGTTCTTCCTTAATTCGGCGATACTGTCTTGTATAATAAACTCCATTTTGGGCTTCCCTGTGGTCAAAGCCGTAGGCTCTGCGGCTGACGGCAATAATAGGAGGGGCCTGAATGCGCTTGGCCACTGCCATACCGGTGAACTGCTTCCACCAGCGTTCCAGATCCTCGATGAATTCCTTGTGGGTAGGGAAGTATTTTTTTACGATGCCCTTTTCACAGCCAAGCTTTTCCTCCAGCATACCATCACGATACCAGCGAAGAATATCTGCAGGAGTAGCCTTTTCCCAGCGTTCAACAAAGCTTCTGAAAAGAAAGTCATGATAAGGATATTTTATCGGATCACCCTTACCTTCATCCACATTTTGTGCAGAGGACAGCTCAGCACTTGGAACAATGTCGATGGTGGCTTGCGGAATAACCTCTCTGCCGTATACCTCCGTATTCATGTAACGGGCCAGATCGTATACCTGGAATTTCCAGAGATCAGCCAAAGCACACAGGAATCCTGACTGGTCACCATAAAGTGTGGAGTAGCCTACAGTAGTTTCCGCCTTGTTGGCATTGCAGGTAAATCCACCACCAAAAGCAGCAGCTATTCCAGCTAATATTCTGGCACTACGGTCACGGGCCTGAATGTTTTCTGCCACAAAGGAGCTGACTTTTAAAGTTTGTACGGAGTTGTCCTTCATAAAGGTTACAGGAATTGTTTCCAACTGCTTTATAGTATGATCCACAGATTCCTGAATTGGCATTATCATATAGTGACAGCCAAGATTTTCTGCCAGCTTGTGGGCAAGGCCCTTGGTGGTTTCAGAATTAAATACACTTGGCATATTAACCAAGAGTACGTTTTCAGCACCGAGAATATGAGTGTAGAGGGCTGCCGCCACAGCTGAGTCAATACCACCTGATACGCCGATAACCACCTTGTTCATATATATATCCTTTAGGAAGGACTGAACACCGTATTTAAGGGAGTTGAATATGTTGGCAATCTCAGGCTTAGACTGCCATTTGGCCTCAGGCATATTATTAATTTCTTCCAGCTCTACATAATTAATACCTTCAACGTATTTCTCCATGCGTACTACAGGATAGCCATTGCTGCTGTATGCAGTGCTGGAGCCGTCAAAGGTATAAATAGTCTTGCCGTTATTCTGAATGCCCGTATTGTTTACATAAATAAGAGGTGCACCGTTATCCTTGGCCTCCTTGCTGAAAATCATGTTGCGTTTCTTATTTTTGCCAATAGTATAAGGGGAGGAAGAAATATTTACATAGAAATCTACGCCCTTTTCCTTAAGAAAATCAATAGGGGCGTAGTTGTAATTGTCACTCCAGCCGTCTTCACACAGGAAGCCACCAATAGAATACATCTTACCATTTATATCCAGGCGAACAGGAGAGATAAGATCATTTACGTTGACATTTTTTTCCTCTGCCAGCTGCTTTAAGCTATAAAAATGACGAGTATCATCAAATTCACGATAATTTGGCATCAGGGTTTTGATAACAAAAGGATATGGCATATTATCCGGTGCTACCAGCTTGCCATGATATGCTGTAAAGAGAGCATTGAACTTTCTTGGACGGCCATCAGTATTTTTCTTGTTCCAATCCACTGCAACATTACCAAAAATAATAGCCATGTCCTTGGATGCTTCGATGATATCCTGTCCACATTCCTCGCAATCCTTGATAAATGCAGTCTGTTCCCAGGTATCACCCAGCAGATAACCTGGAATGGACATCTCAGGGAAAATGATAAGATGAGCCGAATTGCTTTTGGCTTCCCGTATCATTTCCAACATTTTTTTAGTGTTTTCATCAGGATGACCAGGAATAACCCGAAGCTGTGCTAATGCAATTTTCATTAAAACCCCACACTCCTTTGCATAAAATCGTTTTATGTTTCCATAAACTTACTCTGATAAATATATTGTAACAGAAAAAGCAGGATTTTTCAGATTTTAAGCAAATTATTAGTATATATCTGATACAGTAGTTTTATTTAAGAAAATATTAAAGTGTGTTACAATAGAATTAACTTATGAAAGAAGGGCAAAAGGATTTGCCTTTTGGACTCTAAAAGGATTTGGAAGAAGTGGTGGATATATGAATTATAAAGGCGCACTTATAGTTGGCATATTATTGGAAATACTGTTGGCTGGAGCTGCGGCTGCTTTTTATTTCCTGTATTATGTTCATACACCTGCATATTCTATGAATTCATTGCAGAAGGCTGTGGTAAATCATAATACTGAGGAATTTCAAAAATATGTTGATTTGGATGCCGTGCTAAATAAAGGAGCCAATGACCTCAGCAAGCTGGTAGATGCGGACAGCCCGGATAAGCAGATGATTCTGGATGGTAGTCTGGTTGAGCAGACCAAGGAAGATATCTTATATTTTGTGGCCAATGAAAAATGGCCGAAGGAGGAGAATGTTTCTCAGGTAACGGCTTTCCAGGATAAAATTGGTCTTCGCACCATGTCCATGAGAAAGATTGAATATGTTTCCAAGGACCCTGTTATTGAAGCAGAAGAGGGAGAGGAAGCAGCTGAGGGGGCAGAATCCAAGGAAGCTGAAACTGCTACGGTGGCTATTAGGATTTATGAGCCAAATTATGGCGACAGCTTTGTTTTGAAATTTAAAATGCGCCAAACTGGTGAAGAAACCTGGCAGATTTATGACATTATCAATTATGACGAATTCGTGGATGCTCTGGTTAAACAGAATGACCGGGATATGAAGCGGTATGTGGATAAGGTTCGGACAAATCTTAAAAATACAGAGGACAAATTTGCTGAGCTGAAAAAGAAGATTCCGGAGATAAACAAAGACTGGATCATAGAGGCTGAAAAAATCATGAAGGAATCCTGTGAGGGCCTTGATGAGCTGAATGTTCCAGTGGGTGGAAAGCATCTGGAGAGTCTTCTTGCAGAGCGCAAATCCATTTTTTATGAAATGATGGATGATTATTATACCTCCCTTAACCATCAGGAAAGGGTGGCGGATTACAAGAAGCATGCTGAAGAACAGGCCAAGGAGGATGCGGCCAAGGCAGCCAGAGGGGAAAAGGTTAAGAAACGTCGTACCCCTAATTTTGAGGCCCAGGCTACCAAGATTAATGGAGACGTATCTGAATCAAATAAGCGTTGGGAAGAAAATAAGGCTGAAATAGCCAAGATTATTGGTCCTTCTGATGAGGTCCGGGCCCGTGGTGTAAGGGCAATGCGTAACAATGACGATGCTGCTGTAAGAGCTGCAAATTACCCTGGTGCTGATGCTGAAGTCGGGGCAGATTATAGTCCGGTCAGGGCGGAAAACCTGCCGGAAGTATCGGCCATAAAGTAGGTAGTT
>NZ_JAZTZI010000132.1:0-1676 GCF_045637405.1 Anaerovibrio sp. | reverse complement strand
CATAACAAGTTTTTTAAATTAAACCATTTCAAGTACCGTTTGTTGGCATGTCGCAATTCCCGCACCCCCTGGAGAGCCTTTTTCAACTAATGAAGCACATTTTTCAATGCCTTAAAGATCTTTGTTACATCAATCGGCTTGGCCAAATGGTCATTCATGCCCATGGCAAAGGCCTTTTCCTGGTCCTCCTTAAAGGCATTGGCAGTCATGGCAATTATTGGAATATTGGCCAAATCCGGATCATCCAATTCTCTAATCTTACGTGTTGCCCCATAGCCGTCCAAATTTGGCATCTGGATATCCATGAGAATCAAATCATAATATCCCGCCTCATGGTTGGTGAGCATATCAATACATTCCACACCATCCTTGGCCCGCTCTACCTCCAAGCCACTCTCCTCCAAAATGGTAATGGCGATTTCCGCATTCAGATCGTTGTCCTCCGTCAAAAGAAGCCGCTTGCCGCTAAAATCAACTACTTCCAGCTGCTTTTCTTTATCAACAACCGTTGACTGGGCCTTGCCTATACGATGAGGTATGGTAAATACAATTTCTGTACCTTCACCCAGCTTACTTTTAACGGTAATTGTACCGTTCATTTTATCCAGAATGCTCTTAACAATGGCCATACCAAGGCCTGTCCCCTGAATACCGTTTTGGGTAGAATTATAGGCTCTGGTAAATTGCTCAAATATTTCACTGACAAACTCCTCGGACATGCCAATGCCGGTATCCCGCACCACAAATTCAATGTTGCATTCCGCTTCATTGGCCCCTGGCAACTCCTTTACTCCAACAAAAATGGTACCGCCCTCCGGGGTATATTTAACGGAATTACTGATAACATTCATTACCACTTCTGATACATGAATTCGATCCGTGTACAGGAACTGATGCTCAATATCAAAGGAGCTTTCGAACTTCAAATTCTTCTTCATCATTTCCCCTTCAAAAACTGCCAGCCAGGAATTGAAGAGTACATTGAAGTCCACCACTTCCTCATCAATAATCAGCTTGTTATTTTCAATTCGGGCCATTTCCAGCACATTATCCAAAATATCCAACAGCTGGTGACTGGCCAATTTAACCTTTTTACGATACTCCTTATTATGCTCCACATTATCCGGATCCCGTTCAGCCAGCTCCGTAAAGCCAATAATGGCATTCAGTGGAGTACGAATATCGTGGGACATGTTAAACAAGAATGTGGATTTGGCATTGTTGGCTATTTCAGCAGCCGCCATTGCTTCTTCCATGCGGGCATGCTGGGTCTGGAGTTCCTCATTAAGGGCTCTGGTTTCCTCATACTGCTCCTCAGTTTCCCGCAAATGTTCCTGATTTCTCCTGTTTTCCCGGGCGATAAAGAAGATAATCAAAGAGAACAGTACTACTAAGCCTCCTACAGGAACCCAAACATTTTTCTTTAAAAATTCCCCGATAGACATATCATGGCTTGGCAAATAAGCATAGGACCGATTAAAGATATAATCCTTATCCATAAGGCTGAGACCATGATTTAACACTCCTATCCCTTCCGACTCGGAGTTAAGGCCCACAAAGCCTATGGCAGTGTCACTGTTCAATTGGGCAATATTCAAATCCTTATCCTTATCCCGCAATAAATACTCTGCTCTAATACTGCCCACAAGCATTACATCGGCTTCTCCCCGGGAGAT
>NZ_JAZTZI010000131.1:0-1081 GCF_045637405.1 Anaerovibrio sp. | reverse complement strand
CATGATATTGGTAAGTCCATTGATAACGAAGTTGAAGGTACCCATGTAACTATTGGTGCGGATATAGCTAAGAAGTATCGGGAGTCCAAGCAGGTAATCAACGCCATTGCAGCGCATCATGGTGATGAACAACCAACAACTGTGGAAGCAGTGCTGGTAGCAGCAGCGGATGCCGTATCGGCTGCTCGACCAGGGGCTCGTCGGGAAAGTCTGGAAACTTACCTCAAGCGCTTGAGCCGTTTGGAGGAAATTGCTGAAAGCTTCGCTGGAGTTGAGCGGTGCTTTGCTATTCAGGCTGGTCGCGAAATTCGTGTTATGGTTAAGCCTGATAAGGTGGACGATGTTGAGTCAGTTGCTCTGGCCCATGACATTGTCAAGAAGATTGAGGCGGAGCTGGAATATCCAGGCCAAATCAAGGCAACTATCATTCGGGAAACCCGGGTGGTAGATTATGCAAAATAATTTTTAAATACATTTTAATTGTGAAAATGATGTTGGGCTGTCCGCGCTCCGGTTGCGGCAGCCCGATTTCGCTATAATTAACCTATGTTTTTTACAGTGAGATTACGATATACTATAGTAGGAGCAAAATATTTTTGGACAAAGGGGGAAGGAAAATGGATAATGTTAAAGGAACCAACAGCGAAGCCAGTATGGACAGTATTCAGCTGGTAGCCTCGCTACTGATATGTCATCCGGAATTTTCCAAGATTACCCTGGTCTCTAAAGATAAAGCCATTATTATGGAGATATCTGTCAAGGAAGCTCCCGAACCTCAGCTCATTGAGGAAGGTGAGCAGTTCATAGTGGACAGCCTGCGGCTTTATCATGATATTGAATATATTCGGGGGGCGCAGTTTGCCTTTTTCTACAAGGATTTTACCCTCCATATCTATAGAGATTTGGCTACCTTTTCCCATGGGGAGGTGGGCCTTCTCCTCAGCCTGTTAAAGGAGAAGTTTGGCAGTATTATCCTCTCTGATGATAATCGGGATGCTGATGAGGATATGCTGGCTACCCAGGCGGAAATGATTGACCATCGTATTCGCTTTTTGAAGGAAAACCGTATTCCGGAGTCCAT
>NZ_JAZTZI010000130.1:0-1237 GCF_045637405.1 Anaerovibrio sp. | reverse complement strand
GATTACGGTTTCAGCTGATATGGTAGGGGCCCTTAGGGAATTTGATCCGGTGAGAATTATAAGATTGGTCGGCTTGATAGGTAGTACATCCCGGTCAAATCTTTCCAAAGAAGTGGTGGAGGTATCACCGCTTCGGCCAATGTTTATAGCCGGAAAATCTAAATATGTGGTATAACTGTATTCCATACTGGATGGGGAGAAGGACACCGCGCCGCCACCATGGGTGATACTATCACCAAATACAGCCACAAACGGTCTGGTGGTGATGGCTTCTACCTCAAAGCTGTCCGTATCGGAATATACACCAATGGTTTCGCCTTTGTCGTTAATTGCCCGTACACGCCAATAGTACTTACCGGCGTAGTAGCGAGGGTACTCGTCATAGCAGCTAAAGGCACCAGTCACAACTTTTGACCAAGCTTTATGGGGTGTCGGTTGGGTGTTATTTTCTTCCACCGGCGGCTGGGCCATCAGCTCAACCTCATATTTATCCGCCCCAAACATAGGAATCCAATGGTAAACCGGATAAACCGGCTGTTTAAATTCTGGCATTACATCATAATTATTAAGTAATGGTTTATTAGGAATGGCTTTGTTTTTATCTATAACAATTGGCTCGGCGGTGGAAAATACTCCGATAGGTTCTTTACGAAGATTAAGGGCCCGTACACGCCAATATAGCTGCGGCACATTGGCATATGGCCGTAGGTCAAATTGTATGCCATTGGTAAAAACCAGCTGGGTAGAGGTTAAGTGATTTACCTTGGATAAAGTGGCGGTATTTTCCTGGTCTGGTGGTCCGGAAAGTATTTCCAGCTCGTAAAGAACTCCGTCAGGAACACTGTGCCAAACCAGATAAGGAATCACACTGGCTGGGTTATCAGCGGTGTACTTATAAATGGGAATTGGCCGTACCGGATTGGTATAGTTAGGATTGGCCAGCATGATTTCATCTGAGGATACCTTACCAAACATACCATAGGCGGTTACTTTATAGTATGTTGGAATAGCCGTAGTTGGCACATCATAGGTATCGGAAAAAGTATATTCTGATTTTATATAATGGTAGTCTTCGCTGCCAGGAACCTTGCCTGTGGTTTTGGGTTGAATGACCCGCCAAATTCAGCGGGTCGTATTGGTTTACGGACTCTGTCCATGCTCAAAGTAGGCTCCTGCCCGGTTATGGCTATAGACAGTTTGTTATTGTCCCGCAGCTGGTGAAGCTTATCTTTTATTT
>NZ_JAZTZI010000129.1:0-1171 GCF_045637405.1 Anaerovibrio sp. | reverse complement strand
GACGGAATAAAGGTATTGCTTTCCAATGTGGATACCAAGGGGATTGTGTATTATAACCTGTATTTTGATATTGATGTAATTCCACAGGATTTACTGCCTTATGCCTTTTTGTACAGTGACTTGTTGGGTCAGGTGGATACCCAATCCAACAGCTATGCTGATTTAAGTAAGAAAATAGCCTTTTATACCGGTGGTATGGATGCGGATATAGACGTGTTTGCTGAGGTGGATAATCCGGATAAGTTTAAGGCGTTTTTCCGGCTGAATACCAAGGTCTTTTATCGTAATTTGGCCAAGTCAGTGGAACTGATGGGAGAAATAATCAATGAAAGCCAGTTTGAGGATGATAAGCGGCTGAAGGAACTGTTGGCTCAAATACGCTCCGATATGGAAATGTCGATGCTCAGCTCATCAGTGACAGTTGCCCGTAATCGGTTGGCTTCCTTTATCTCCAAGGATGGTGCCTTCAGCGAAATTGGTGATTTGTCCATTTATCCATTAATAAAAGATTTGACGGATAATTTTGCTGACAGAATAGAAGATTTTAAGGGCAAGATGCGCCAGATTAAGGCCCTGTTATTTAGTAGTAAACGCCTGACCATGGGGGTTACTATGCCAAAGCAGGATTTCGGTCAATTCGAAACAGAGATCAAGCATATCATTACTGGCCTCAAGGACAATGTGGAGGCTGATAAGGCACCACGCTGCCAATATGATCTGCCAGTAGTTGGCCAACGGGAAGGCCTCATGTCTTCCAGTCAGGTACAGTATGTTGGTAAGGGAGCTAACCTTATTAAGCTGGGTCATAAAATGTCCGGATACTTGCGTGTTATGGAAGTAATGCTGAAATATGAGTATTTCTGGATAAAAATCCGGGTACAGGGTGGCGCCTATGGAGCCATGACCAATATCGCCAATAATGGTAACGTGATATTTATTTCATATCGGGATCCTAAGCTTAAGGATACTCTGACAACCTTTGACGGCACAGCAGATTTCCTGCGGAATTTTGCGGCTGATGAGCGGGAAATGACCAAGTATATCATTGGCACAATCAGCAACAGCGATATGCCGTTGACACCAAAAATGATAGGCAATGCGGCCCGTAATATGTATTTTACCGGTATGACCCAGGAGCGACGGCAGAAAAATCGTGATGAAATTCTTTCCA
>NZ_JAZTZI010000128.1:0-17075 GCF_045637405.1 Anaerovibrio sp. | reverse complement strand
AACCGTGTAGTTGGTCTTAAGGACAGCTGGGCCAAGGCCAAGAAGGGCTAAGTAGAACTAGAAGGGGATAAGACTATGGGAAAGATACCAAAGGGATTATCTGATAAGAATATGCTGGATGGTTACGTGGAAGAAGTAACCATGGAAGCACAGTTTATGGCGGCGGAGGCTGCTGAGGACAAAAAGCGCCGTGAAAAGATTTTCGGCACCGCAAAGAATAGTCTTTCCATGTCCGGTCTTGATGACGAAACCCTGGAAAAGTTGGGACGAAAGCTCCTTGAATTAAAAATGGAGCTTTTCCGCGAGGGCATCAAGAATTATACCCTTAAAGTAAAACGCGAGGATTGGGACATCGTTATCACCCCGGTGGTAAAGGGCCAGTCCATGAAGAAAAAATAAATTTTTGTAAAAATATAGAATTAAACGTATGGGGGGCTTCACTGTGGAGAAATACATGCCACAAAAGATTGAAAAGAAATGGCAGAAAAAATGGCTTGAGTCCAATGCTTACAAAACTGAAATGGACCCTAAAAAACCAAAATATTATACTCTGGAGATGTTCCCATATCCATCCGGAAATCTTCACATGGGCCATGTGCGTAACTATTCCATTGGTGATGTACTTGCCCGTTACAAGACCATGGAGGGATTTAATGTTATTCATCCAATGGGCTTTGATGCCTTTGGTATGCCTGCGGAAAATGCGGCTATCAAGCATGGTGTAAAGCCAGCGGACTGGACCTATTCCAATATGGACAACATGAAGCGCCAGCAGCGTGAAATGGGTCTGTCCTATGATTGGGACCGGGAGGTGGCTACCTGCCGTCCTGACTATTATAAGTGGACTCAGTGGCTGTTCCAGCTTTTCTATAAGCGTGGTCTGGCATATAAGAAAAAGGCCTATGTAAATTGGTGCGACACCTGTGGTACTGTATTGGCCAATGAGCAGGTTATTGATGGCCTGTGCTGGCGTTGTGACAATGAAGTAGTAAAGAAGGATCTGTCCCAGTGGTTCTTTAAGATTACCGATTATGCAGATGTGCTGCTGAAGGATCTGGAGCTTTTGAAGGGCTGGCCGGAGCGTGTTAAAATCATGCAGGACAACTGGATTGGCCGTAGCGAGGGTTTGGAGCTGAATTTTGAGGTTCCGGAGCTCAACGAGACCCTGTCTGTATACACAACCCGTCCTGATACCGCTTATGGTATTACCTTTGTGGCGTTGGCTGTTGAGCATCCAATGGTGGAGGCTATCTGCAAGGCCAAGCCGGAAAAGGCTGAAGAAATCCGTGTCTTCGTTAAGAAGGTTCAGAGCCAGTCTGATATAGAACGTACTTCCTCTGAATCCGAGAAGGAGGGCGTAGGCACAGGCGTATACATGATTAACCCATATAATGGCAATAAGGCGGAAATCTGGGTTACCAACTATGTATTGGCTGATTATGGTACTGGTGCAGTTATGGGTGTACCATCTGAGGACCAGCGTGACTGGATGTTTGCCAAGAAATACAATTTGGATATAATTGTTACCCTGCAGCCGAAGGGGGTTGAGCTGAAGGTCGATGAAATGACTGAGGCTTATACCGATAAGGACGGTATCCTCTGCAATTCCGGTGAATTTGATGGTCAGGATATTAAGACTGCCAGCAAGGGAATTATGGACAAGGCAGAAAAAGTGGGTTTCGGTAAGCGTCGCGTAAATTACCGTCTTCGTGACTGGCTGATTTCCCGTCAGCGGTACTGGGGTGCCCCAATTCCTGTTATTTACTGTGATGATTGTGGCGAGCAGCTGGTTCCTGAGGATCAGCTTCCTGTAATGCTGCCAGAAAATGTAAACTTCGAGGCTGGTGCAGTTTCACCACTGGCACAGTGTGAAGAGTTTGTTAATTGCACCTGTCCAAAGTGTGGCAAGCCGGCTAAGCGTGAAACCGATACCATGGATACATTTATTTGTTCCTCCTGGTATTATCTCCGCTACACCGATCCTAAGAATGATAAGAAGCCATTTGATACTGACAAGGTAAACTATTGGGCTCCTGTTGACCAGTACATCGGTGGTATAGAGCATGCTATTCTCCATTTGCTCTATTCCCGTTTCGTAACCAAGGTTCTTCGTGATGAGGGGCTGGTGGACTTTGCAGAGCCATTCAGCAATCTCCTTACCCAGGGTATGGTTCTGAAGGACGGCAGCAAAATGTCAAAATCCAAGGGTAATGTCGTATCCCCAGAGGAAATCATCGGCGAATACGGTGCAGATACTGCCCGCCTGTTTATCATGTTTGCTGCTCCGGTAGACCGTGATTTGGATTGGAGCGATGAAGGCGTAGCAGGCTCCTTCCGCTTCCTGAATCGTGTATGGCGTATTGTCAGCCAGTTTGAGGATAAGATTAAGTCTGCGGCTGATGATTATGATAAGAACGGTTTAACCGATGATGAGAAGGAGCTGCGTCGCGTTCTTCATGTTACCATCAAGAAGGTTACTGAAGACATTCGTGACCGTTTCATGTTCAATACAGCCATCAGTTCTATTATGGAGCTGGTTAACGAGTTCTATAAGTTCCAGAATGATGAAAATGTGAATGCTGGTCTGGTTCGTGAGGTTTCCCTGAATCTCGTTAAGATGCTGGCACCATTTGCCCCACACATGACAGAGGAGTTGTGGTCTGAGCTTATCGGTGAGGACAGCAGTGTTCACGCCCAGAAGTGGCCTGTATGTGATGAGGTTGCCACCGTTAAGTCTGAGGTGGAAATCGTTCTCCAGATTAATGGCAAGGTTCGTGACCGCATTATGATTGCCACCGGCATTAGCCGTGAGGAAATGGAGGAGGCTGCCAAAAACAACAGCCGTGTTCAGGAGCTTACTGAGGGCAAAAATATTGTAAAGATGATTTGCGTTCCTGATAAACTTGTAAACGTAGTTGTAAAGTAATAGGTATTACCTGAAAATATTGATAAATGGGCCCTGCCAAAGATATGTATTTTTGGCAGGGTCACTTGTTTTTATGGAGAATATCCACATAGAAAAGATTTTTAGTATACATGTCCATATAGAGTGGATTTTCCTTGACATAAATGTCTCGTACCACTAGAATATGTTTCTAGGTGGTGTACCACCTGGGTCTAATATTTTTAATATAAGGAGTTTATTTTTTATGGTAACAGCATTTAAGAAATGGCAGAGTATCAGCCTGATTTTACGAATAATCTGTGGTTTGGCTGTAGGTATTGCCCTGGCCCTTACTCTTCCGGATAATGGCGTGGTTCCAATTTTTGGTAACCTGTTTGTTGGTTTATTGAAGGGCATCGCCCCAATATTGGTTTTTGTATTGGTTATCAGTGCGTTGGCCAATGCATCCGGTGATATTGGTGGCAGATTTAGAACGGTGGTATTCCTCTATGTAGTTGGAACTCTTTTGGCTGCGGCAGCAGCGGTTTGCTTTAGCTTTGCCATGCCTGTTGGGATGGTTCTTACTGACGCGGCTACCAATACTCCGCCAGGGGGTATTGGTGAGGTTATCAAGACGATCCTTACCAATATGGTGGCAAATCCTGTTGCAGCATTGATGAATGCCAATTATGTAGGTATTCTCTGTTGGGCGATTATTTTTGGCTTGGGCTTTAAGAAGCTGGCCTCTGAGGGTACCAGAGAGATAGTAGCTGAGTTTGCTGCAGTAGTATCCCGCGCTGTTTCCTGGATTATTCAGTTGGCTCCATTTGGTATTATGGGCTTGGTTTATTCTGCTGTATCGGAAAATGGTATGGCTATTTTCGTGGATTACGGTATGCTGTTGGTGGTTTTGGTAGGGACCATGTTCCTGATGACCTTTATCGTAAATCCATTAATCGTATTCATGTTCCTGCGGAAAAATCCATATTCCCTGAATTGGAAGTGTCTTCGTACTTCTGGTGTAACCGCGTTCTTTACCAGAAGCTCTGCCGCTAATATTCCGGTTAATATGGAGCTGTGCAAGGAATTGGGACTGGATGAGGATTTCTATTCCGTATCCGTTCCGCTTGGAGCTACTATTAATATGGAGGGTGCCGCAATAACAATTACGGTTATGACCTTGGCAGTGGCTCATACCCTCGGTATTCAGGTAGATATTCCAACTGCCATCATTCTTTCTGTTTTGGCTACTGTAGGTGCCTGCGGTGCTTCCGGTGTTGCCGGCGGCTCACTGCTCCTGATTCCTATGGCATGCTCTCTCTTTGGAATTTCCAATGATATTGCTATGCAGGCTGTAGGTGTAGGCTTCATAATTGGCGTAATTCAGGATTCCTGTGAAACGGCTCTTAATTCTTCCACGGATGCTCTCTTTGCAGCAACTGCGGAATTTAAGGAACGCCTTAATCGTGGCGAAGAAGTAAACATGAATTTTTAATAGATAAATTCACCTGAAATTTAATGAGAAAAAAGAAGGATTTTCTATCTTGACGGTAGAAAATCCTTTTTGATTGGAAAAATAATTTCGTTAGCTGGATGCAATTGTGAATGAAATGAAATTCTAAATATATTCGGGAAGAACAGGAGAGGGCATTATGAGTATTACAAGTGCGAATTCTGTGTGGTTGAACAGACCTAAGGCTTTTATTAATCCTCAGGAATTTAAGATTTTTTCCTGTGGGGATGCCACGGTCAGTTATCTGCTGAACCAGTATATGGACGCAGTGATTTACTTTACATATTATGATGATGTTATGCATTTGGAACTGACAAACGACAAATATGAAGAAAATATTCTTCCCCAGGCTTCTCTTGATAGGGTGGGCGTTGAGGGAAAATGGCAGTTTTCCGACGATAAGGAAAAACAAAAATTCAATAGGCTGTTAAAACGTGCTGAGAGGAACAAAAGTTACGAAACGGATGCAATATGGTTCCGCTCATTTTCTCAGTGCTGTGGCTATCAGGAATGCTGTTTAGTCTTTCAGCTTCGTGTGGTTGCCAAGAAGGATAATGAAGTGCTGTACTGCGCTTTATTGTACAATGATACGGAAATGCAGCACTCCTTTAAGAGTATATCCGACAACGAAACAAAATTCCGTATGGCAGCAGAGCAGGCAAATATATATGCATGGGAATACGATATTGTCACTCATGAAATGCGGCCTTGTACTAGATGTATGAGGGACTTGGGATTGCCGCCGGTGGTGGAAAATTATCCTGATCCTGTTTTTGAGAATGGTATTTTCCCACGGGATTACGAGGATATGTACCGTAACTGGCATGAAAGGCTGGCTCAGGGTGAGGCACAGATTGAGGGCGTTATCCCCCTGACGGCTGACAGAATCCCATTTCATGTTCGCTATGTCACGGAATTTGACAAGGATGGAAAGCCTGTAAAGGCCTACGGCTCTGCCACATTAGCAGTTGATAATGAAAAAGAGTCACAGATGCGGGAAATAATTTCATCCCTTACTATGAAATACACTACTGTATTAAAGGTGGATCTGTATTCAGGTGAAACCGAGATACTTAATGTAGGACATGATTCCTCAGTTCAGGTGCAGAATTTGTATTATGAAAACAAGACCTTCAGCTTTGAGGACATAAAAGAGGATTATTTGGAGAATTATGTGTTTGATGCCGATGTCCCTAAAATGCAGGAATTGTTCTCCCTTGATTCCATAAAGAATATTTTGGCCAATGAGCGTGACTTTACCCATAGCTATCGGATTGTTCGGAAACAAAAGACAGTGTACATGCAGTGCCGTCTTTTTAATATGGCTGATAAAAAGAGTGCTATTATTGCCATCCGTAATGTGGATGATGTGATGAAGCTGAAGATGGAGACTGAGGAGAGGCTGAAGCTGGATATTCAGACCTTCAGTGATGATATGGACGTTAATAACGCAGTTATCAATAATATGGGGGATAATATGTCCGATGTAGTATACATTCTGGAGCATATTATTGAAGGCAAGGAATCACTTGGCGCAGAAGATGTAGGCCATCTCCGTATGAATTTCGCCCTTATGGAGGAGCTGGCTCAGGATATTAAGAAGGCCAGCGAGCTAAAGAGTGTGAAGGATAAATCTAAACCTGAAACCTTCGATCTTTACGATATTTACAAATATGTTAAGGCCTTTGCTGAGCCTATAGCCGAAAAGAAAAAAATTGAGCTGTATGCTGATGAGAATATCAGCTCCCTTAAGTATTCAGAGGTGGTGGGGAATATGCTCTATGTGAAGCGCATACTGTTTAACATAGTGCATAATGCGTTGAAATATAGTCCTGAGGGAACGGAAATTCATTGCTCGGCAGAGGCTAAGGCCCATGGTGGCAGGATTAACTGCAAGGTAAAAATATCTGATGAAGGAATCGGAATATCACAGGAGTTCCAGAATAATATGTTTGACGCCTATACCCAGGAAAATCGACAGGTGGATCCTTGGGCGAACGGGCAAGGCTTGGGGCTTTATGTGGCAAAACAGCTGCTGGAAAAAATCGGAGGTACAATAGCAGTATATAGTGCAGTTGATTTGGGAACCATCGTAACCGTAACCATGTCCTTTGATATTGCGTGAGTAATTGGGCAGGAGACAGTAATGCAGTAAGTGGCTGTTTCCTGCTTTTTAGTTATTAATAATAATTTTCTTTAAAAAACAGATTTCTCTATACTGGCAAAATTTGAATAGATGGAGTATAATAACGAGAGTATGTTCTATTATTGTTCGTATATTTCGTGTAAGGGCTGATGAAAAACCGTATGCTTTCATATTGCTTAGGGAGGTAAGGAAATGGCAGAGGTCCCTAAATTAAATAATATAGATTTTGGGGAGGGAACTCCCTTTAAGGTGGTAGCTCCCTTTGAGCCTATGGGTGACCAGAATCAGGCCATTGAGGATTTGGCCGGAGGTATCGAAAATGGTCAGGAGGCTCAGGTGCTGCTGGGTGCTACCGGTACCGGCAAAACCTTTACTATTGCCAAGCTCATTGAAAAGGTACAGAAGCCTACGCTGGTGATTGCCCATAATAAGACACTGGCGGCCCAGCTGGCCAGCGAGTTTAAGACATTCTTTCCCAATAATTATGTGGGATATTTTGTTTCCTACTACGATTATTATCAGCCTGAGGCATATATCGCTTCTACTGATACGTATATAGAGAAGGATGCTTCCATAAATGATGAAATTGATGAGCTGCGCCATTCTGCCACCTGCTCTCTCTTTGAACGGCGGGATGTTATTATTGTGGCCAGTGTGTCCTGTATCTACGGCCTTGGTTCCCCTGAGAGCTATCACGAAATGGTACTTTCCCTTCATAAGGGGCAGGAGATAGATAGAAATGATATTTTGCGCCGTCTGGTGAATATGCAGTATGACCGTAATGATGTGGTGCTGGAGCGTGGTCATTTTCGGGTGCGTGGTGATGTGGTAGAGATTTTTCCTGCCGGATACAATAACCGTGGTGTACGCATTGAGATGTTCGGTGACGAGATTGACCGCATTGTGGAATTTGACGTGCTGACGGGAGAAATTTTTGGAGAGCGCATTCATTCCATGGTTTTCCCGGCCTCCCATTATGTAACGCCAAAGGAAGATCTGGAGATTGCCATGGGCACCATCAGGGCTGAGATGGAGGAGCAGGTCAAGTTTTTCAGGAAGCACGACAAGCTCATTGAGGCCCAGCGCATTGAACAACGCACCAACTATGATTTGGAAATGATTCAGGAAATGGGCTATTGCTCGGGCATCGAGAATTACTCCCGTCACCTGACCCAGCGGGCTCCCGGGGAGGCACCATATACACTGCTGGATTATTTTCCGGAAGATTTTATGATGGTTATTGATGAGTCCCATGTTACCTTGCCACAGCTGAGGGCTATGTACGCCGGTGACCGTTCACGAAAGGAATCCTTGGTGGATAATGGCTTTCGCCTGCCATCTGCCTTTGATAATCGTCCGCTAAGATTTGAGGAATTTGAGCAGCGAATAAATCAGATTGTTTATGTATCTGCAACTCCTGCCAAATATGAGCTGTCCGGGGCTCAGCAGGTGGTACAGCAGATTATACGCCCAACGGGACTCCTTGACCCTGAAGTGGAGGTCCGTCCATTGGAGGGCCAGATTGATGACCTTTTGGGAGAGATAAAGCTCCGAGTAAAGAAGGACCAGCGGGTGCTGGTAACCACCCTTACCAAAAAGATGGCGGAAAATCTCACGGAGTATTTAAAGGAAACCGGTATCAGAGTGAGATATCTTCATTCGGATATTGCCACCTTTGAGAGGGCGGAAATTATCCATGATTTGCGTGCCGGCGAATTTGACGTGCTGGTGGGCATTAACCTTCTCCGCGAAGGTCTGGATATGCCGGAGGTGTCCTTGGTGGCTATTTTGGATGCAGACAAGGAAGGCTTTCTCCGTTCTGATACATCACTGATTCAGACTATTGGTCGAGCTGCCCGTAACGCAGAGGGCAAAGTTATTATGTATGCCGACAGAATCACCGATTCCATGAAGCGTGCCATGGATGAAACGGAACGCCGCCGGGAAATTCAGCAGTCCTATAACAAGGCGCACGGCATTGTACCAAAGACTATTATCAAGCCTGTAAAGGCGTTGATTGAAACAACTCTGGTGGCTGAGACGGCCGCTGCATACAGAACTGATGATGGCAAGAAGAAAAAGAAGCTTACAGCCAAGAACAAGGAAGCTCTCATCAAGACACTTACCAGAGAAATGCAGCAGGCTTCCAGGGCCCTGGAATTTGAAAAGGCGGCAGAGCTCCGTGATATGATTTGGGAGCTGGAAGGAAAAAATAAGTAAATTGTAAGATATAGAAGAGGTTTTAAATGGAAAAATATATCAGAATCAAGGGGGCGAGAGTCCACAATCTGAAAAATATAAACGTAGATATTCCCCGTGACAAAATGGTAGTAGTCACGGGCCTTTCCGGGTCCGGGAAGTCATCCCTGGCCTTTGATACGGTGTATGCCGAGGGACAGCGTCGCTATGTGGAGTCACTGTCATCCTATGCCCGTATGTTCTTGGGGCAGATGGATAAGCCGGATGTGGACTATATTGAGGGGCTTTCCCCGGCTATTTCCATTGACCAGAAAACCACCAGCCGTAATCCCCGCTCTACGGTGGGAACAGTAACGGAAATTTATGATTATATGCGTCTTCTCTTTGCAAGGGCTGGGCGGCCTCATTGTCCAAAGTGTGGCAAGCCGGTAAATCAACAGTCTATTGACCAGATGCTGGCCCAGCTGTTGGAGCTGCCTGAGCGCACCAAGCTGCTGATAATTGCCCAGGTGGTTCGGGGCAAGAAGGGTGAACATAAAAAGCTGCTGGAGCATATCCGCAAGGAGGGCTATATCCGTGTTCGTATTGACGGTGAAATCATGGATGCCAGCGAGGAAATCAATCTGGAGAAAAACAAGAAGCATACCATTGAAGTAGTGGTGGACCGTCTTGTTATCAGAGATGAAATTCGCCAGCGTTTGGCGGAGTCCATGGAGGCAGCATTAAAGCTGGGTGAGGGAGTGGCCTATGTTCAGATCGTGGACGGGGAAATGCTCATGTTCAGCCAGAATTTTGCCTGCATTGACTGTGGTATCAGTCTGCCGGAAATTGCTCCCCGCATGTTTTCCTTCAACAATCCTTTTGGTGCCTGTCCAGCTTGCAGTGGTCTTGGAAGTCATAGTGAGTTTGATATAGACCTGGTAATGCCGGATACTTCCCTTAGCTTGGCGGAGGGCCTTATTGCACCACTTACCAATAATCCTAAATCCTATACCATGTGCCAGAGGGGGTCAGTATGCGAGGCTTATGGAGCTACCCTTGATACACCCTGGGAGGATATGAAGCCGGAGCTTCAGGAGGAACTCCTTTATGGCACCGGGGAAAAGAAATATAGCTTCGGCTATGAGAATATGTTTGGTGTATATAAGATTCATACTGGTCCATTTGAGGGGGTAATGCCTCTGTTGGACCGTCGTTATCGGGAGTCGGATTCGGATGCCATGCGGGAGGATCTGGAAAATTACATGACCATCCATAAGTGTCCTGTATGTAATGGAGCCCGCTTGAAGCCTGAGTCCCTGTCAGTAACTGTGGGGGAAAGGAATATTCAGCAGGTAACGGAAATGACCGTACGGGATTGTGCCACCTTTTTTGACAATTTGGAGCTGACCCAGCGGGAGCAGAAAATTGCAGCTCAGATTTTAAAGGAAATTCATGCCCGTCTGGGATTTTTGATCACAGTTGGTCTTGATTATCTTACCCTTTCCAGAGCAGCGGGAACCCTCTCAGGCGGTGAAGCCCAGCGTATCCGTCTGGCCACCCAGATAGGCTCCGGACTTGTTGGAGTGCTGTATATTCTTGATGAGCCAAGTATCGGCCATCATCAGCGGGACAATGAACGGCTTCTTTCTGCCTTGAAAAATCTTCGGGATTTGGGCAATACCCTTCTTATTGTGGAGCATGACGAGGATACCATGTTTGCGGCGGACCACATTATAGATATTGGCCCGGGAGCCGGGACAAATGGTGGTACAGTGGTGGCCCAGGGTACTGCCAAGGAAATAATGGCGGTGGATGAGTCCGTAACAGGCCAGTATTTAAGCCGTAAAAAGTATATTCCGGTACCACAGGAACGTCGTGAAGGCAATGGCCTTTTTGTGGAAGTCATTGGGGCCAAGGAAAATAATCTGAAAAATCTTTCGGTTAAGTTTCCGTTGGGGACCTTTATAGTGGTTACCGGAGTTTCCGGCTCTGGCAAGAGTACCCTTATAAATGAGATATTGTACAAGGGTATTGCGTCAAAGCTGTACCGCACCAAGGGTAAGCCAGGCCAGTTCAAGGAAATCAAAGGGCTTAAGAATATTGATAAGATTATCAATATAGACCAGTCCCCTATTGGCAGAACACCACGCTCCAATCCAGCCACCTATACTGGGGTCTTTGACATGATAAGGACCTTGTTCAGCCAGACCACAGAGGCAAAGCTGCGGGGCTACAAGCCAGGGCGCTTTAGCTTCAATGTAAAGGGCGGACGCTGCGAGTCCTGTCGTGGTGATGGTATTATAAAGATTGAAATGCACTTCCTGCCAGATGTATATGTGCCTTGCGAGGTGTGCAAGGGGGCCCGTTATAATACGGAAACCTTGGAGGTTAAATATAAGGGCAAATCCATCTCCGATGTGCTGGATATGATAGTGGATGAGGCAGTGGAGTTCTTCAGGAATGTGCCTCGTATTGCCAATAAATTGCAGATAATGCAGGATGTGGGACTGGGCTATGTTAAGCTGGGACAGGCAGCCACCACTCTTTCCGGCGGTGAAGCCCAGCGAGTTAAGCTGGCTACGGAGCTGTCCAAGCGTTCCACCGGTAAAACTATGTATATATTGGATGAGCCGACCACGGGCCTTCATGCAGCGGATATTCATAAGCTGCTGGCTATTCTTCAGCGTTTGGTGGATGGCGGTGACACCGTTGTGGTTATTGAGCATAACCTTGATGTAATAAAATCCGCAGATCATATTATCGACCTTGGACCGGAAGGTGGCGATAAGGGTGGCACTATCGTAGTTGAGGGCACCCCGGAAAAGGTGGCCAAGACCAAGAAGTCCTACACAGGCCGGTTCCTAAAACCATTACTAGAGGAAAAGCACTAAAAATATTATTATGGGACAGAGGCGTTGCCTATAGCACGAAGCTGTTGCTCTAGACAATCGCCTCTGCCCTTGAAATAATGCAGTAAAACGGTCAGGGGCAGATTGGCTGAAGCCAACTGCCTCTGACCTAATATATAATATTACTTTAGAGGTGACGGAATGAATAACACTATAGAGGAAAAGCTGGTGCTTCTGCCACATTCCCCAGGCGTCTACATCATGAAGGACGCCAAGGGCAAAATAATCTATGTGGGCAAGGCCATAAGCCTTAAAAACCGAGTTACCCAGTATTTCCGCCAAAACAGCAGTCATTCTGTCAAGGTGAAATCCATGGTGGCCCGTATCGAGGATTTTGAAACTATACTCACCGGCTCCGAGGTGGAGGCCCTGATTTTGGAGTGCAATCTTATAAAGAAGCATCGTCCCAAATACAACATTAGTCTGAAGGATGACAAAAATTATCCATATTTAAAGGTCACCACCAACGAGGTATTTCCCCGCGTTCACATAACAAGACGGGTGGCACGGGACGGAGCCAAGTATTTCGGCCCCTACACAAATGTGACGGCCCTTCATGAAAGTCTGCGGCTCTTAAAAAAGCTGTTTCCGTTGCGGAGCTGTCGCCGTATGGATTCGGACCGCCCATGTTTGGAGCATCACATTAAACGGTGTCTGGCCCCATGTGCCGGGAAAATATCACCTGAAGAATACAAGCTCATGATAGATGAGGTTTTGCTGTTCCTTGAGGGACGTACGGAGCAGGTGGAGTATAATCTGAAGCACCGAATGAATGAGGCGGCTGACAAGCTGGAATTTGAACGGGCTGCCCGCCTGCGGGATCAGCTGTTGGCAGTGCAGAAGATTTCCGAAAAGCAGCGCATTATTATCGGTGTGGGTGATCAGGATGCCATTGGCATGGCCCGTTCAGGTTTGGGCGTTTGTATGCAGATTTTTTATGTCCGCAGTGGTAAAATGGTAGGCAGGGATTATTTCCTTCTTGATGGCAGTGAGGAAGAAACGGATGAAGCGTTGCTCATAGCCTTTTTGAAGCAGTATTATAATCAGGCCACCTTTATTCCACGGGAAATATTGCTTCCGATGGAAATAGAGGAGCAGGAGCTGTTGGAGCAGTGGCTGGGAGAACAGACCAAATACAAGGTTTCCCTCAATGTGCCAAAGCGGGGTACCAAGCGGGATATTGTGGAAATGGCAATTGGCAATGCGGAAAAGGCTCTGGCTGATGAAAGTGCCCGTTTAAAGCAGGCCAATGCCCAGACTGTGGGGGCTGTACAGGAGCTGGGAAAATATTTGGGATTGGTAAATCCACCAACCCGTATGGAGTGCTTTGATATTTCCCATACCCAGGGCTCGGAAACCGTGGCTTCCATGGTGGTATTCGAGGATGGGGTGCCGAAAAAATCCGATTATCGCCGCTTTAAAATTCAAAGTGCCGAGGGCAAGCCGGATGATTTCAAGTCCATGCGTGAGGTAACTATGCGCCGTTATGGCAAGGCAGATGCGGAAATGCCGGATTTAATTATCATTGATGGCGGTAAAGGCCAGCTAAGTAGTGCCTGTGAGATTATTCGCGGGGCTGGTCATCTTACAGTTCCTGTAGTTGGACTGGCCAAGCGCTTTGAGGAGGTTTACCGCGAAGGGGAATCTGAACCGGTGATACTACCACGAAGCAGTCAGGCCCTCTATCTTATTCAGCGTATCCGTGATGAGGCTCATCGCTTTGCCATTACCTACCATAGAAAGCTCCGCAATAAGCGGAATCTTGTTTCCGTGCTGGACAATGTGGAGGGCATCGGCCCTAAACGGAGAAAAATACTTATGGACCATTTTGGCACCATAGAAAAGATAAAGCAGGCCTCAGTGGAGGAAATGGCCGGTCTTGACGGCATGAATACACCATCAGCAGAGGCCGTGTATAATTTCTTTAAGGCCCGGGAAATTTTAAAGGGATAATCCGGGAGCCTGCCTTAATGATATGCTGATTTTAGAAGGATTGAGAAAAATGATAGATTTACATGTACATTCCACCGTTTCAGACGGTACGTATACCCCAAGGGATATAGTGGATTTGGCCAAGGAAAAGGGGCTGGAGGCAGTGACCCTCACCGACCACGAATCCATTGCGGGAAATGGGGAAGCAGCCGCCGAGGCTAAAAAGCTGGGTGTTAATTTCATAAACGGTATGGAAATGACCGTGGCCTACGAGGATCACAAGCTCCATATTGTTTGTCTGGGCTTTGACGAGGAAAATGCTGAATTTAAACAGCTATATGCCAAGATTCGCCATAATAAGGAAAAGAATATGGACCAGGTGGTGGAATATATTCAAAGCAAGGGCTTGGATATCACCATGGAAAAGGTAAAGAAGCATGCTGCCGTTCATTTGGACCGTTATGCCATTATGCGTACTCTGGTAGCTATGAATCTGCCATGTAAGATTCAGACCCTGTGGGATGAATATCTAAATCCAGGCCTTAAGGCAGCGGGCGTCTATGGTGATATTGCCGCTGAGGAAGCCCTGCCGGTAATCAGAAAAGCAGGTGGCGTAACCTCTTTGGCCCATTACCATAAGGATATTGGCATGAAGGGCTGGTTCTGGGAGAAGAAGGAGGAATCCCTAAAAGAGCTTATGTCCTTCGGACTTGATGGCATGGAGCGGTATTATCCAAATTATTCCCCGGAGGATGCGGAATTTGCAGCCCGTATGATCGAGAAGTACAATATGCTGGCCACCGGCGGCACTGACTTCCATGGAACAAATCGTCGTGGTATCGAACTGGGTACCGGACGTGAAGGCAATATGAATGTGCCCTTTGAATTTTATGAAAAGATAATGGCCAGCATAGGGCGTAAATAAAATACTAAGTTAATAAAAAGTGCAAAGAGTACAAAAACTGCGGTTGATATAAGAAATCATTTTGACCGCAGTTTTTTATTCAGCCACTAAAATCAAAAATTATGTGATAAAGGAAAAATGGGTATTTTGTCTTAAAAAACAATAAATATCGTGAAAAAATATTAGAAAAGAATGAGGAAATAATTATACTCCTATTAGAATCCATCGGTTATATTGTATGCGGTAGTTGATAGTGCTATAATCGTAAACGGCTTGTGGGGTTGCAAGCTAAAATAACATCATGGAGGAATGGTTATGAAATTACGAAGAGTATTGGCAATATTTTGGATGATGTTGCTGATGCTGACGGCAACATCCTACGCGGAGAATACGGAAAATCCGATTATAGCTGACACACAAAACGGTTATTTACGCATGGATGTTCCTTATGTCAAAGAGGTTAAGTTCTACGGGCGCAGTTATATTCGATGTGCCTTTTCTACCCACGAAGAGGAGTATTTGCCTTATGGAATACCTGTGGTAAATGAAATTGGTAAGGACTATGTTTTGTTCGATCCAATTGATGATACGGTAACATATTTCCGTAATCCTATTCACATTGAGAACGTGACAATGTGTAAATACCGTTTTGTAAAAATTTCCGGTAATACACTTATGGTATACGACGCAGTAAAAAACATGTTCCCGAATCTGTGCAATGAGGTAATTGCGGCCAATCGGTCCTTTGATGCTGCACATGGCGATGATTTTAACCAGGCAGAAAGGGCTGTGTATGAAAAAGATTGGGAAAAGGCATACAAGTTTTTAAAGAAGCTCTACGATGACGGCTGTCATGATCATGCTATTATTCGTGATCTGGATAAGGCATGCTGGGAATTGGGGAATTATGATGAAGCCCTGGAGTGGGACACCAAGCGTATTGAAGTTACGCCTAACGCAGGATCATATAACAATAGAGCATGGCATAATTACTTATTGGGAAATTATGAACAGGCCCTTGACGATGCCCAATGGGCAGTAATGAAGGATAAGGAAGATGCCAATTCTTATGATACAAGAGGCTCTATTTATTACGCATTGGGCCAATATGATAAGGCCATGGCGGATTTTAATAAGAGTTTAGAATTAGATGATACGTCGGCTCATACCTATTATTATCGGTCTCTTTGCAATCAGGCATTGGGCAGGAAGAGTGATGCAGACTCTGACTACGGGAAGGCTGAGAAATACGATCCTAATATCATCGATGATATTGGGCGATTCCAACATGAACGTTTGAAGCACGCCAATGCCAAGCAACAACGTCATCAGGACAAGATGAATAAGTACAAGGATGATTTAAAGAAGCTGAATGATGCTATATATGTTACCAATAATTCTTCACAGTTCCCAGCTCAGACTGTATGGGAGAATGATGGCGTCATTATATCTGTTGTTGGTGGCATTAAGCAGAACGAAACTGATGATTTCTATAAGGAAGTAGTACCACAGGATGTACGATCCAAGTATGAAAGTGGCGTATATCAGCAGCAGTATGAACAGCTTGGCTCAGAGGTTAATTTACCTACTGCTATGCCAGGTACCGGCAACGGTCCGCAGCTGGCTTCTGACGGTGCTATTGCCACTGCACCATCCACGTTACCAACTAATAGTTCTGAGGAAATTTATAACTTGAATAATACTGTCCTTAAGTATTACTCAGAGGGACAGCGGTATATCCTTTCCTATGAAGACCCAATGAAGACCTACAATTACCTGAAGGCTAATTATGGCCCAACTACTGTGGATTTCGTTGACCGTCCACATGGTAGATATCTGTTTAAACAGGATTATGGTTATATTTGGGGTGACTTCTCCTTCGATTACGACTATGATACCCATGAATATCTCATTTATGATGGTGCCGGCTTAAAGCAGGCAGTTCGTTATGACGATGCGAATGAGGCTGTTATAGTAAGGGATTTTGTTAATAGTCAGGAAAGTGGCGTATATGAGTACAGTCAGCCATTGGCTGCTTATGTTCTGTATCCACAGAATTACACCATTAAGCCACACATTTTAACCTTGGTACGTAACACTATTTTCAATGGTGACAGTGAAATCGGTGCCCAGTACGAGGTGCAAGATGGTCGAGGGGTAAAATATGAGGTAGCTCTGTATCCTGAAAAGGAAGTAGAAGCGCGTCCAAATCTGCCTGCTATGTGGTATAAGATGACCAACGAGAAGGATCCGAGCGAGTGGACTGCATTTACTTATGACAAGGCCACAAATGTGTTTGCCATGTATGGTAACGATGGAACAACAATACTTAATTACGCCAACCGTTGGTTTACTGATGCCAACCATATAGAAAACCATTTGACTGATACTCCGTTGAATGGTGCCATGGATGGCGTATATGAGCGTACCGGCTCCGGTGGATACTACAGTGATTATAGCAGTATTTTCACCTATATAACCGATGGCTTGTTTAACTTCATGCATTATGTAAAGAAATTCTAAATGATTAATAGGGTGTGGCATTTTTGTCACACTCTATTTTTTGTTTCAAAGTGACTAATCGCCTTATTTAATTGATTATTTCA
>NZ_JAZTZI010000127.1:0-1019 GCF_045637405.1 Anaerovibrio sp. | reverse complement strand
TGTTTGCAAAATGTTGTGGCGCTACTACTTTAGGGGTAGATGGGCAAATAATAGATGTTGAGGTGGATGTTGCCAATGGATTGCCGGGAGTGGAGATGATTGGTCTGCCTGATACTATGGTTCGTGAGGCTAAAGAGCGGGTAAGGACTGCAGTGAAAAATTCAGGCATCAAAATTATGCCGCAAAAGGTGACCATAAATCTGGCTCCGGCTGGTATAAGAAAGGATAGTCCAGGTCTGGATTTGCCCATTGCCATTGCTATGATGGCGGCTTATGGCATAATATCCCCAAAAAGCATAGAGGGAAATTTGTTTTCTGGAGAGCTGTCCCTTGAAGGGCAGGTTAGAGGCGTTGCGGGCATTTTACCTATGGCCATAAAAGCCAAGGAAATGGGGTTTAAGGGCTTTTTTGTGGCCGGGGAGAATGTAAATGAGGCCATGCTGGTTGACGGATTGGCAGTATATCGGGTGGAAACGCTGCAGGGGTTAATTGATTATCTAAACGGGAAGGTGGTTTGGGAGCAATCAATACCTACGGAAGATGAACAGGAAGGAAAAGAGGCGGTCGAGGAGGATTTTGCTGATGTTCAGGGCCAGTTTGTGGCCAAACGGGCCTTTGAAATAGCGGCTGCAGGAGGACACAATATTTTACTGGTAGGCAGTCCCGGAGCTGGAAAGACCATGCTGGCCCGCCGTTTAAATTCTATATTGCCTGAAATGACCCTTGAGGAGGCTTTGGAGGTAACGAAGATTTACAGTATTTCTGGAATGCTGAAGAAAAATAGTGGTCTTGTAACCAAGAGACCCTTCAGAAGTCCTCATCATACTACTTCAGCAGCAGCTATGATAGGTGGTGGCACTATTCCTCATCCCGGTGAGGTGAGCCTTAGCCATAATGGCGTACTGTTTTTGGATGAGTTACCGGAATTTACCACGCAGGCTTTGGAGCCCTTGCGGCAGCCATTGGAGGATGGGGTGATAAGCATTGCCAGAGTAAACGCTTCGTTGACTTTTCCTTCC
>NZ_JAZTZI010000126.1:0-1543 GCF_045637405.1 Anaerovibrio sp. | reverse complement strand
GCCGGTTGGTAGTAATGGATATTGAGTATTATGAGCGTTTAGTGGGCAAAATAGATGAGGCACGTATGATAAATGAGGGGATAGCTGATTATGAAGCTGGTCGCGTCGTAGATGGCAAAAAATCTCTGAAAAAGATGAGGCACAAGTATGGCATCTGAAAAATATGGCTATGTATTGACAGAGACTGCCGAATCAGACATCGATGAACCACTTTCTTATATTGCAATTAATTTGGGAAATGTGCTTGCGGGTTCATCTTTGGCGGATGCATTTATGGAACAGATTGAAAATTTTTGTCTGCAACCAAGAGCCGGAACTTCTGTTGAAAATGAATTTCTAAAACGTGATGATGTTCGTTATTTTTTGGTTAAAAATTATATTGTTTATTACCTGGTTGATGATGTTTCAAAGAAGATAGTAGTATTACGCTTTGTTTATGGAAAACGCAATCAGTATAATATTTTAAGTGACTTATAAATGAGAATTCATAAGACTGCGGTTGGAATGACAAAACATTTTGACCGCAGTTTTTGTTTCCGGCGAACAGTTAGGAAATTAATGGTAACAAGTACGCTATAATTTGGACTTTCCTAGTGATATGTGATAAAATTAATTGGTTAACGAGAAGCATAGGAGGGTGTTTTTGTGGCACTATTAGATATTGTTAAAGCAGGGGACCCGGTGTTAAAGCAGGTGGCCCAGCCAATAGAAAAAGTTGACAGCAAGTTAAGAAAGCTTATGGATAACATGGCGGAGACCATGTACAAGGCTGATGGCGTGGGCCTGGCAGCACCACAGGTGGGCCAGTCCATTCGCATGGTGGTTATTGATGTGGGGGATGAAAATGGCCTTTTGACCTTGGTCAATCCGGTAATTACCCACAAGGAAGGCAGCGTCACCGACTCCGAGGGCTGCCTTAGCGTACCAAATGTATTCGGTGATGTGGAGCGGGCGGAAAAGGTTACGGTGGAATTCCTGAACCGCTGGGGCAAGAAAAAGCGCCTTACGGCTGACGGATTGCTGGCCCGGTGCATTCAGCATGAGCTGGACCATTTGGAAGGCTGTCTTTTTATTGATATAGCCAAGAGTATCAGACAGGGTGATAAGAAATGAGCAAGCTAAGAACTGTATTTATGGGAACCCCGGATTTTGCTGTGGGTTGTTTGCAGGTAATGCAGGAAAAAACCGAGGTTCTTATGGTGGTTACCCAGCCGGACCGGCCCAAAGGGCGGGGGCATAAGCTGACCCCATCCCCGGTGAAGGTTCAGGCCTTGGAATATGGCCTGCCGGTTTGGCAGCCGGAAAAGATCAAGACCGCTGATTGTGTGGCCAAATTGCAGGAACTCAATCCGGATTTGATTGTGGTAGTGGCCTTTGGGCAGATATTGTCTCAGGAGATTTTGGATATTCCCCGCTTGGGCTGCGTCAATGTTCATGCCTCTCTGTTGCCTCGTTATCGGGGGGCGGCACCGATTCACTGGTCCATTATTAACGGCGAGGCGGAGACCGGCGTCACCACTATGCTGAGGGATGCCGGCCTGGT
>NZ_JAZTZI010000125.1:0-36968 GCF_045637405.1 Anaerovibrio sp. | reverse complement strand
GTGCAACGTAATCTTGGTATCTTGACGCCGATAGAGAAACACACCTTGTATTTAGCCGCATAAAAAGGTCGACAGACGAATCTGCCGACCAAAGAAATTTTATATTATTTTATTGTCCTCTTGACGGGGAGCAGTTCAAATTAGAGAATGGCCCTTTAATTTGGTCAAAAGGAAAAAGGCTGGTAGCACAGCTAAAGAGGATTTTAATATGTAACCACGAATTATTTCCCAGTTCACAAAAGGTGTTGCTTAATATTTGTCGAAGTAGTCAATATATACTAGCCTGTCAGGCAGTCTGACTTTGAGCGTTATTGATAATGCGATGAACTGAACTGGGGCATTTGCTTATGTGGATTCATATCGGCAATCGGTCCCGAAAGGGACAACAGCTGCCGCTGAAAAGGTGGCACATGTTGCGCAGTTGGGCGAGTTGATGGCGAAATTTGATACGGAAGGACTAAACTAAGATGCTGAAAAAATGTTTATTGCTGACATTGCTGCTGCTGTCATTGGCGGCAGAAGTTTTGGCAGGGGGACTGCAGATAATTGATAAGCCGATTGTGTGGTCGGAGCAGAGGGAACAGCTGATTCGCGAGTACGCGCAGACCCATTATGGGCTAAATAAGGTGGATATCACGCCACAGGCGGTGGTTGTTCATTGGACTGCCGCCGGCACATGGGAATCTACGTATAAGTTTTTTTACAAGGAAGACCGAGGGGATGGAACTTTAAATGTTGCCTCGCATTTTTTGGTTGACAGGGATGGTAAAGTGTTCAGGCTTACGCCGGAGACGGCGCTTAATCGTCATATCATTGGCTACAATTGGTGTGCCATTGGCATTGAAAACGTCGGCGGTATTGGTGGGGCTGAGGATTTAACCAAGGCTCAGCTGGAGGCCAATATTGCGCTGATTGAGTATTTGCAGAAAAAGTATCCTGACATCCGTTATGTTTTTGGTCATTACCAGCAGGATGCTGCACGGGCCAGCGGTTTGTACGTCGAAAAGGTGGCTGGTTACTATTCAATAAAAATTGACCCGGGGCCTAAATTTATGCGAGCTTTGCATAAGCGGCTGCAGGAAAGCGGTTTGATTTTCTTTGCTGAGTAGTATAACGAGCTTTAAGATAACAATGGAGTGGTGACTATGAGAAAAATGACAGTAAAAGGCTGGGCTTTATTGGGGTTGATTATTTGTTTTTTGTGCAATTTGGCTTATGTGTCATTTGTGCAGGCGGCAGAGATCATCCGGGAGACGATTCCTTTGGAACGCAACAATGTGAGGCTGCATTTGGAACGTTATGTAGAGCAGGATGGACAGACGAAAAAACCAATCTTGTTTGTGCATGGCTTGACCTTTTCCTCTCATGAATTTGATGTCGATTATAAAGATTATAGCCTGGCAAAATATTTTGCTAAGCATAATTTTGAAGTGTGGTTGCTGGATATTGCAGGATATGGCAATTCAGCTGCCGTTAAAGATGGCTTTATGCCCAATTCGGATTATGCGTCAGAAGATATAGAAGCGGCAGTGCGCTGCATTCTGGCTCGAAATAACTGCCAATCTATTGATGTCTTGGGCTGGAGTTGGGGTACTGTAACCAGCGGGCGCTTTGCCGCACGTCACCCGGAGCTTGTGCATCGTCTGGTGCTCTATGCCCCCATAGTAGCCGGATTGGGGGAGAAGGAGGTCCTTGAGCCGTTTAATCATAACACATGGGAAGATGCGGCATCTGACTTTCAAAGGGAAAAAGATGGAGAAATAGATCTTGATATTGTGGAAAGGCCTGTAGCAAGCACTTATATCGATAATGCCTGGCACTATGATAGAGATGTGAGTCCCAATGGTGGAAGACGAGATTTGCTAGTTGACAAGAGTGCGCGACTTATTCCAACAGAGAGCATAAAAGCTCCTGTGCTGATTATAGTCGGCTCAAAAGATCCGTATGTGTCACCTGATTTATGCGACGAAGCGTATAGGACACTTCCCAATAGAACAGATTCGGAGTTGATAATTTTGGATGGAGCCGCCCATGCAATGTTGATGGAGCGTCCGTATTACAAGCTGTTTCGGGAAAGAGTATTAAATTTTTTGAATAAAGGCTGATGTGCGATATAGTAAATGGCAGAAAGCAACGGAATAAGGAGAATGTGAAATGATTATACCCAATCGATATTCATGATGTGAAGCTGGATTTATTTGAAAAGCTGAAAAAGGGACAGTATTATGAAATTCCTTACCGTGCTCTGGTGCCCAATGAGATTTCCAACATACCAAATGGGAAGATATACCTGCAGAAAAACGTAGTTATGTAAGCAAATAAAATGAAAATAATCCGCTGAATTAACGGGCCATACGTCTGGTTAGTTCAGCGGATTTTGCTATGTTATCGTGAACCATTTTCTGGTTCACAAAAGTATGTATTAAATTTTATCAGCGGACAAACACATTGCGGCAAATAGCATCACCAATGGTTTCTTCCCAGATGTAGTTGTTACTGAATTTACCAGCACTGCGTGCATCTTCGTCCTCTTCAATGGCTTCGCCGTTCATTATGTAGACAAAGCCATCTTTGGTGTTCGGACGGATGGCGAGCATGGAGAGCAGACCAAAAGCCTCACCGGTGTGTCCAACCAGGTCAATATCCGCATCTTTGCAGAAACGGGCTGTGCTCTTCCCATCCATCTGGTAAATGCCTAAACCGTAGGAGAGAATTGTGCCGCCATAGGTGCTGCCATTCTTGGTTTTGTCGTCATAAATCCATTCGCGGCCCAGCATGGTTTTAACTGAAGTAGGGGAGAGAACCTGTTGCCCCTTGTAGGTACCATCATTAAGTAGCATGGAAAGTGCATGAGAAAGTTCCTCACAGGAAATTCGCAAGCCACCTGCTGGGGAAAATACCGTCGCATTGGTGCCGGCAACATAATCCTTTAGGCTGTAAGTATCCTGAAAGTTCTCCGCATAAGGATTTTGCAAGGAAACAGTATCTTTGGCTGGCTGTCCCTGTGGATAACCATCCTGCGTAGCGCGCCATGGTCCGTTTTCATTCCAGACGCCAGAGGTATCTTTTTTCTGGTATACTGCACCGAGTTTCTTGAATTCCTTCTGGCTGAAATTACTAGGCAGATAGTCAGCTTTTATATCCAGTTGCTTTAAGATATGGTTCTTTTGATACTGGTCAAAGCGTTCGCCTGTAACTCTTTCGATAATGGTTCCTAAAATACCATAATTCAGGTTACTGTAAGCAAAGTATTTACCCGGTTCCTGACCAACAGGTGCAAAGTGTGCGCCATCTTCATAGAAATTGCCGTCTTTACGGAAGAATTCTTGTAGCCCCATCTGTGGCGGAATGCTGTAAATATTGCCATCACGCAAGGAGGATTGGTGAGAAGCCAACATTCTCACGGTAATAGGCGTATCTGGATAATGGGGATTTCTGAGGGTGAACCCCAAATATTTGCTCACATCGTCGTCCAGATTAAGTTTTCCCTGCTCGACTAGCTGCATAATAGTGAACACGGTAAACATCTTGGAGACGGAAGCCACGCGAAAACGGCTTTCCCGGGTAAAGGGGTGATTATTTTGTGGATTTTGGCTGTCTATAATAGATGAACCCTGAAAGCTGTTGTAAACTTCTTTGCCATCCTTAAAGGCAATTACCCCAAGTCCTGGAACTTTTGTTCCGGTATTCCCAACCATTTGGGCAAGCTCGTTGTCCAAATCGGCCTTGCTTTCCTTATTCATAGCAAAACAGCTGTTCATGAGCAGGCAGAGCATCGCCAGTACAATAGCGATGATTCTTTTCTTCATACTGTTCAACTCCTTTTAAAATAAAGTTTGTATATAAAAATAAAAACATCTCATTGGATTATAGCACTTTTCCTATTTATAAGTAAGTGAAATAAATGATGCTAAATTAACTTTTAACCTATTTTTGATTTCTCTGGCAACGCCAATAATGGCACTGAATTCGTGGCTATCCACCTGGGAGCCAGTTTGATAGCGGTACTGTTGCTACCAGCTGCTTGTATTTTATGTGTATATCGGCGGATTTAGCTAAGGCAGCTTATTATATGGCTAACGGTGAAAGCGGTATATTGCCGGTTGAATTAGATGGTGAAAAATACATGTTGGCGTTTGCGCCAATCCCTACGCTGAAGTGGAGCCTGGGGATTCTGGTGTCACAGGATGATATTTCGTCTTCCCTGCAGGAAAGTCATAACTATTTCATGGGGCAGATGGATTCTTTCAGTGATAATTTGCAGCGTGAGTCACTTTTATTATTGAAGGTGGCGTTGCTGATATTTTTTATCATGGTTTTAATTATGATATTTATGTCGAAGGAGCTTTCTGAAAGATTTGTTAAGCCTATAAAGCAGATGGCTGATGGCGTGCGCGAAATTGCCAGTGGCAATCTTGACAAAAAACTTGATATAAATACCGGCGATGAAATTGAACATTTGGCAGTTTGCTTTAATGCTATGACGGATGAGCTGAAAGTCTATATTGATAATTTGTCTAAGGTAACAGCTGAGAAGGAAAAGGTGGCAGCTGAGCTTTCTGTGGCTCGCAATATACAGCTGGGCGCATTACCGCAAGATTTTTTGACCAATTATCAGGAATTTCAAATATATGCAAGCATGGATGCTGCAAAAGGTGTAGGCGGCGATTTTTATGATTTTTATATGATGGATGAACATCATTTGGTGGTGACGATTGCTGATGTGTCAGGTAAGGGTATTCCGGCAGCACTCTATATGATGCGTGCGAAAACTGCGTTAAAGAATATGGTCTTAAGGGTGAAAAATGCCTCTGATTTCGCTGACATTATGAAGATGGCGAATCAGGAACTTTGTCGGGAAAATGACGAAATGATGTTTGTGACGGTGTTTATAGCCAAGCTGGATTTAACAACAGGTGAATTTATTTATGTAAATGGCGGTCACAATTCACCGCTGGTGCAGTCTAATGGTGAATTCTGTTATTTGCAGCAATCGAGAAAACATTTGATGCTGGGCATAAACGAGGACGAAATGTATGAAGCGCATAGTTTGGTTCTGCAGCGGGGGGATATGATTTTCCTGTACACAGATGGCGTTACAGAGGCCATGAATGAGGCCGGGGAGCTATATTCCGAAGAGCGTCTGTTAGAAATACTCAATAGGAAGCCACAAAAGGATGTGAGGGACATACTCGCGGCTGTCCGTCAGGATGTTAGCACCTATGCTGGCAATGCTGAGCAATCGGATGATATAACCATGCTGGGGCTGAAATATTGTGGGGGCTTGAATGATGCGTAGAACTTCTTGGCAAAAGTCCTGTAATGAAAGCCCGAGAACTACCAATTCCTCGGCGTCATGAGAAATGCCCGCAATCATGACGCCGTGGGTTGGCTTATAGTTGAAATGTTATATGACTTATGAAATGAAAATACTCGAGGCTAATAAGGATGGCAAGGAAGAAGGCTTTAAAGAGGGTAAGCAGCAATGTTGATCCCATTATATGGATAAGAGAAAAAACAACTTTTATTGACAAAAATCAGCAGTCAATATTGCAGCCTTCTATTTTGCATTTTTTTTGTTAAAAGATAGGGTTGCCATAAATAGATAAATGTGGATTTAAAGGATATTTTATCTATTGTGTCGAATAACAAAGGAGAATTTAACAATAACAGTTAGGGGAGATAGGTAATATGAGAAATAATGTACTTTATCATATTATGATTTTTTTCGTTGCATGTTGTTTTATTTTTTCTTTGCCAACTTTATCTCATGCAAATAAAATTCCGGAGTTTAGGACTAATCTCGGGGGACTACCGATTAGTTGCTCAATTTATAGTGACCAGGCAACAATAAATAATGTAAAATCCTCGTATCGCTTAAAAGATGTTTATGCTGTCCTTGGTAAACCATCAAGTGAATATAAAAGAGAAGGTATCACTTATGTAAATTACGAAGGGTTATATCTTACTTTTGCTGATTATTCAGGGGATGGCAACCTCTATATTCGCAGTATAACGACTGCTCATAAGAGCGGAGCAACAACCATTGACGGAGTAAAACCGGGGATGTCTGAAGATGTATTAACAAAGGTTTATGGTACTGCTGACAGTATCCATACGGTAATAGATACAGCACCTAAACTTTCTGCAGCAGACAATAAAAAAAGACAAGATAGGATAAATAAAACAATATATACATATAATGCTAACGAATGTGTATCATTATGTTTTACTGTAAAGAACGGTGTAATAAGTGAAATCGCTATTTATGTAGCTGAGTGATTTTTCATTAGACATTGCCGTAATGGGAAAATAAAGATTGTCCAATTATAACAATATATTCGTAAATAAAATCACAGGGCTGTTCTCAAATCAGAGAATGGCCTTTTTTTATGTGGGCAAAAGAGGTTTTACTATGTAATCACGAATAATTTTCCAGTTCACAAAAGGTGTTGTCTAATATTTGTCGAAGTAGTTAATATATAGTTTGGCTTGGTTTTCTATGATGAGTAGTATAGAAAAAAGAAAATTTGACTGAATCTGGAAAATAATTGTTATAGATTAGGCAAAGGAGCATATATTTTATGGTTTTGAGGGTGATTATATGAGTTTGAAAACCCGTCAAATTTCAAAAGATAATTATAGAACAACTATTGTGTGGCTTGAAGAAAGCCTTACAGAAATGGGAGCCACCAAAGAGGAAATCTTTAAAGGAGAGTTTTTACTGGAGGAAACCCTTTTACGTCTGGTAAATGCTTCTGCCGATAAGGAAAAATTTGAGGGTAGACTTAGCATTAGAAAACGGTTTGGAGATATCAGCATTAGCGTTTCAGCCCGGGGGGGGCCTTTAATCCATTTGTGTCTATGGAAGAAGTCTCCGATGATGAGGAGGAAATGTACGTATTTGCCATTTTGAAGGCTCACAAGGATTCCTTGAGCTACAGCCGAAGCAATGGTGAAAATATTATTTCCATTCGGGTTCATTCCTCCAGCAGTAAACAGGCATTTCGCATTATGGCCGGTCTGGTGACAGGTATTTTATTGGGTGCTGTTCTGAAAATGGTTTTAAGCGATGGTGGAATAAATTGGGTGGACTCAATAATTCTTACCCCTATTCAAGTATGTTTATTCAGGCACTGATGATGCTGGCAGGTCCCCTTATTTTCTTTTCCGTTATGTCTGGTATAACTGGTATGTCCAATGCAGCTGATATCGGAAAAATGGGGGGCAAGCTCCTGGGAATATCCATAATAAAGCTGGCCATTATCTTGTTGCTGGGTATTGCGTTAGGCTTATGGGTGGGAGCTATACCGGAAATGGTTGACCTAATGCAGCAAGGCAACGATGAAAATGTAAAAGCCATTAATTTGATTGAGTTAATCGTGGGTATTGTACCGAAAAATGTGATTATTCCTTTCGCTTCCAATAATATGCTACAAATTTTATTCATTGCCCTGTTTTTTGGCATTCTTTTGGCCAAGGCAGGGGACAGAGCAGCCCATGCCAGGGAAGTGGTGGAGTTTTGCAATCGATTCACCATGGATGCCATGGGGGTCCTGATGCCAATAATGCCCTTTGTAGTAGCTGTATCTATGGCTAAAATGATGCTGCACACGGATTTTTCCATGCTATTTGCTTACGGCAAAATTATACTTGCAGGTTATTTGGCCTTCCCGCTGATAATCTTGATTTTAATCATATTTGTAGGTATGGTGGGGCGGATATCTCCTATACCATTTATCAGAAAAATTCTGCCATATTTGGTGGTTCCCTTCTCCATTTGTAATTCCAGTGCCTGTATGCCGGAAACAATGAAATTTTGTCGGGAGAGGCTGGGAATTGATGAAAAGCTGACAATGTTTGCTATTCCAGTGGGAGCCCAGTTTAACATGACTGGTAGCGGTACCTATCTGATAATGATAGCACTGATTATGCGCTTGTCCTGTGGTTTACCGGTGGATATTGAGTTCCTTGTATCCTTCTTTGTGGGAACCCTTTTACTCACCTTCACCTTTCCAAGTATTCCGGGAGCTATGATAATTGTTATGGCCTCTATTTTTGGAATGGCTGGAGTTCCGGCCTCCATGGTAATACTTTTTATTGGTATCGATCCAATTATGGATGGTATCAGAACTGCCGGCAACGTGGCTGGTGATATTTCCTCAGCCTTTGTTATGGCCCGTCTGAATGATAAGGTGGATAAGGAAATATATGCTAAAAGTAATTGAGTAAAGAAATTAGATGTAAAATGATCATTGTAAAATGTCCGTTTCAGCCGGAAGCTTTTCAAGGAAAAATGATTGTAGCTTGAGGTCGGATGTGCTGGCCCATGGAACAGAAATTGTTTACCGAGGTCATTCCCCTCAATTAGAGCGCCGTGGCTGGGCTTCTAAAAAAAGATTAGTCCAAGGGACCAGTTTTTTCCTGCTGGAGCGGGATCAGCAAAGGAGGGAAGTAGTTGGTTTAAAAATGTGGACACTCTTACACATTTACATTCTGACCATGCCAGTGGCCTGCGTCAGGTGAAAGAAGCCAAACATATTCTCGTAAGCGAGGAGGAATGGCAGGATACAAAAGCCCCTTCGGAGCGAAACTGTATGTTTATTGTCCAAACTTCATGCATATCGGATCGTATGATGATGAATCTGCTACAGTAGATGCAATGCACAGATTTATAGAAGAACAGGGTTATGTTCTGGATATCACTGACAAGAGACTGCATCATGAGATTTATCTATCTGATGCGAGAAAAGTCCAGCCGGAGAAACTGAAGACAGTGATCCGGCATCCGATCAGGGCGCTGGATGTCCGGGGGACATCCGCTTAGCGCGGACCGGAACGGAGTGTAGACAGGAGAGCTGACGATGAAGAAGTGGTTTGATGAAGAGTATGAGTTTACGGTTGAAGTGACAGGCTTTCTCAGGGGAGATCACACAGAGCGGTACTGCCGAAACGGAGAAGAGATAGGCGATACATACACCTGCACATACGGATGCCCGGTAAACAAAGATGGATACGGAATCTGTTCCAAAACCATGATGCTGCTGTATCCGTTGATGGAGGCTGTTCGAAGTGGCGGAGATCTTGAAAACCTTGGTGGAGACAGCAAGTACACGAAAACTGTAGTTTGCCCGGATGGCTGCGTTATGTTCCGATTGACAGCAAAACCTCTAGGGAATGAGAACTTCCATAAGGGAGGATATTGGAAAGATCCGGAGGGCGCAAATCGTCCGGGGGACGATTGCTCTGCGCCGACTGAAGTGGAACGGAGAGAGTAGGAGGAGAGGGCTATGGAGTATATCAGGGTTACAAAAGAGAATCTGGAAGAGGAGCATATCTGCTGTGCCATATCCAACAATAAAGATGTACAGGTATCTTCAAAGAAGGCGTGGCTTGCGGACAGATTTGATGAGGGGCTTGTATTCTTAAAAAGTGTGGAGCGCGGGAAATGCTTCATAGAATATATTCCTGCAGAGCATGCATGGAATCCAATCGAAGCACCTGGGTATATGTATATAGACTGCCTATGGGTTTCCGGTTCTTTCAAAGGTCATGGATATTCAAGCGACCTGCTTTCCGAATGCATCAAAGACAGCAAGGAGAAGGGAAAGAAAGGACTTTGCATTCTTGCTGCAGCAAAGAAAAAGCCGTTTCTGGCTGATCCGAAATTCCTGAAATATAAAGGCTTTGAAGTCGGTGATGAAGCTGATAATGGGATACAGTTATGGTATCTGCCGTTTGAAAAAGGAACCGAGAAACCAGTGTTCAAGGAATGTGCCAGACATCCCCACATAGATGAGAGCGGTTATGTTCTTTACTATACGAATCAGTGCCCATTTAATGCAAAGTATGTACCGGTTCTGGAAGAAACCGCTGAGAAGAACGGTATATCATTAAGGGCTGTAAAAATTGAAAGCAGAGAAGATGCTCAGAATGCACCGACTCCGATTACGACGTATTCGCTATTCTGTGATGGGGAGTATATCACGAACGAGCAGATGAATGATAAGAAGTTCTTAAAGTTGGTAAACAATTCTTGTTGCAACTAATGACAGTAGAGAGAGTTTGTTCTTTCGCGCAAGCAATGTCTGTGTCCAGACAAAGCCTGTGCAGCTTGTTGGGAACAACCACCAATCCCCGGGAACATCTGCATGAGCAGATGAGCTACGCGATTGAAAATCGCTATATTTTGCCATGACCTTTCTTTGGCAACATGGACCACTTTAAAATAATGCCCAATCATGCTATATAAATTTTTTGTGGGTAAAAAATAAAAAACGGTCATATATAGGTCATATAACGCTGATATAATTCCAAAATGTTAATTATGGTATTAAACCCAATAACTGATACAAGGTGCTGAATTATTGAATACAGGAGGCCGAGTGCGTGAGTAATTTTGCTCTTCAAGCCTATATGACAAAAGGTGTTGAAAGGATTGTGACTGGAGCAATTAAAGCAACTTTAAAAAATCCTAAAGAAAGCGTCTTTATGGTTAAATTTGCCGCTGCCAGCAGAACAGCTTCCCAAAAAAGAGCTGAATGGAAAAAACGGGGAGAACATATACCACCTTTTCTGATCGCAAGTATAACCAGCAAATGCAATCTTCATTGTGAAGGCTGTTATTCCCGGTGTACTCAGGCGACCGTTGATACGGAACCGGTGATGCAGTTATCTGCTGCCGAATGGAACCGGATTTTCGTTGAAGCTGGTGATATTGGGGTGAGCTTTATTTTGTTGGCTGGCGGTGAGCCATTGCTGAGACGTGATGTTATCGAGGCTGCCGGAAATCATAAAAATATTCTGTTCCCTATATTTACCAATGGCACATTTATAAATGATAAATATTTTGAGCTGTTCGATAAATCACGCAACCTGATTCCCATAATGAGTATTGAAGGTGGTCGGGAAGCGACTGATGCCAGACGCGGCGACGGGATATATGACATTCTCGTAAAAAATATGGATGAGTTTAACAAAAGAGGTCTTATTTTTGGTGCCTCTGTTACGGTTACAACGGATAATATACGCGAGGTATCATCTGTGTCTTTTGTCAAAGGTCTGTCCGAACGTGGCTGTAAGGTCGTTATATACGTGGAGTTTGTGCCAGACAGCGAGGAGGCAGAAAAGCTGGCTCCTGGTGATAGTGAAAGAGCCTATTTGAGCGATGCGATAGGTATGCTGCGACAGGAATATCCAGATATGATATTCATATCCTTCCCTGTTGATGAGAAAAGTTCAGGTGGCTGTATCGCTGCAGGAAGAGGATTCTTCCATATAAATTCCCACGGCGGTGCAGAGCCGTGTCCATTTTCACCATATTCCGATGTCAACGTTAAAGATCAGCCTCTCCTTGAAGCATTAAAATCACCTCTTTTTACTATGCTGCGCTCCGGTGATATACTGCTGGATGAGCATAAGGGCGGCTGTGTGTTGTATGCAAAAAAGGACGAAGTTGAAGCTATTATACTTGGGAACAAGGCTACATGATTTTATATTAAAAATTAATATTTTATGGATAATTATTATTTATTCAAATTAATTAAAATTAACGTTTTCATTTATCCTGCATTGTAATATAATTACTCCCGTGGATTATAATTCTGGGGAGGGGTATTGGTTGGTAAGTTTTGAGGATTGCCATGATTTAATTGAGCAAATACATGACAGCCTAATGGAGATTCGGAAGTTGGAATGTGAGATGGCAGAGCTTGACAGAATGCTTGATAATGTGGGGAATAAACTTAATTCTGTTGATCGCTTCACAATTCCGGAAATACTTTCATAATGAGCGGCAACATGCAATAGCAGGGAAAAGAACTGGTCTTTGGGCCAGTTCTTTTGAATTGGACAAAAGTTTAAGCTACCAGAATGACAATTTCATTTGTCGGATAAAGATTAATAAATTGCAGGAAATAGCCACCCATGTATAGAATGATAAGACATACACATATTGTGGTGGAGGCTTATGTTATGAAGAAAACAATTACAATAAATAGAGATATACATTTATTTAAGGTTGCAATGCGGGCACTTCTGTGTTCATTGATTGCCATTTTTTGGCTTTCATCTTCTCCGGCTATGGCCAAGGATGAACCTACATGGATAATGGGATGGCATCATCTGGATCCGGCAAGCCTTCAATTCAGCAACAATTATCTTTATGCCAGTGTCATTTATAATGATGGGCGTTCCTCTCCAAAGGTACATCAGCGGCGTTTTTATTTGGATAAGAAAACGAATCGTGTGGTTTATGATTTTAATGATAAGGTTTTTGGCTGGAGCTTTAAAGGGCGGGTTAAGGATAATGCCTTCACCTACAAAATGTGGCAGGTAATGAAGCCATTCATGAAAAAATTCCCGGTTTCCAGCTGGCGCCTTTAAATTTTACGTTAGTCTTTTATTAGTAGAATAAGGCATAGATGATAGGGGCGTATCTGATAAAGATGCGCTTTTTCTATTAGCTACAAAAGAATAACGGTTATCCACAAGTTGTGAATATCGTGTTAATAATAATAAACTTAATATGTCACAAAAAAATACAACGAAAAGGGGCTCGATGGGTAAAAAAATGAGCAGCACGTTGTTGGAAAAACTCATGTGTTATACTATTATTAATTCAACAGTAAATGAGCCACTGGAATTGGGAAACTGGCTGCAATTTTTTGGAGGGCATATATGAAGATTTTACATTTGGGTGATTTGCATCTGGGCAAATCCTTGTTGGATTTTGATTTGATTAGGGATCAGGAATATATTTTAAATCAGGTTCTTGAGGTTGTTGAAAAGGAATCTGTTAGTGCGGTGCTGATTGCTGGTGATGTTTACGACAAATCCGTTCCCAGTGAGGCTGCCACCAGATTGCTGGATTATTTTCTTGGGGAATTGGCGGCCAGGAAGGTAACAACAATTATGATAAGTGGAAACCATGATTCTGATGACAGATTGAATTTTGGCAGCTCCCTTTTTAAGCATAGCCATGTTTTTATTTCAGCCAAGTATAGTGGTCAGCTTGACAGATGGGTGGTTGATGACGGCAAAACCAAGGTGAATGTGTATGCTCTGCCGTTTGTTAAGGCTTCTCAGGTGAAGCACTATTTCCCCGATGCTGGTATCGAAAATTATGAGGATGCAGTGCGGACTATTATAGACAATACAGAAATTGATGATACACAAACAAATATTTTGGTTGCTCACCAGTTTGTGGCAGGAAAGAGCGGGGATCCTTCTCTTGGCGGGTCCGAGGGTGCAGGTACCCAAAGTGTTGGACTAGTGGAAAAGATTGGCTGTGACCTCTTTGATACGTTTGATTATGTGGCGTTGGGGCATATCCATTCTCCTCAGAAAATCGGCAGGGAAACGGTGCGTTATGCCGGTTCACCACTGAAATATTCCCTAAGTGAAGTCAATAACAAGAAATCTGTTCCTATTGTTGATATAAAAGGGGCAAAAAAAGTTGATGTCCAGCTTTTCCCTTTAATACCATTGCGGGAAATGAGGCATATACGGGGCAATATGGCTGAACTGTTAGAGGCATCTGCTGATTTTTCCAAGGAGGATTTTGTTTATGCCACCTTGACAGATGAGGATATTGTAAATGATGCCATGGGTATATTTCAGCAGTTTTATCCCAATACAGTAAAGATTGATTATGATAATTCACGGACAAGGGCTGTTGAGCAGGTGGATATTTCTCAAATAGCCCATAACAAGTCCTTTGGTGAACTGATAAGTGAGTTTTATAGGCTTATGTATAATTGTGAAATCAGTGACGAGGAAATGAATGTTATGCGAATGGCAGCCAGAGAGGCAGGTGTACTGAATGAAACCAATTAAGTTAATAATAAGTGCATTTGGCCCCTATGCTGGTACAATGCCGGAAATAGATTTTGAGCAGTTTGAGGATAAAGGCTTATTCCTGATTTCAGGAGATACAGGTGCCGGGAAAACCACAATATTTGATGCTATCAGCTTTGCTCTGTACGGTACTACCAGTGGTATTTATCGTGACACCAAGAATCTTCGCAGTGAATATGCCCGGGATGAGGTGGAAAGCTATGTGGATTTTTATTTTTCCCATCAGGGAAGCAACTACCATATTAAAAGAAGCCCGTCATATCAGCGGAAAAAGCTGCGGGGAGAGGGCTATGTTGCCGTGAAGGAACAGCCCGTTTTATATAAGGACGGGGCTCCTCTTGTGGAGGGGCTTACCCAGGTTAATAGTGCTGTGAGGGATTTGCTGAAAATTGATGACAAGCAGTTCAAGCAGATAGCCATGATAGCCCAGGGAGAGTTTTGGGCCCTGCTTAATGCCAAAACTGACCAGCGGACTGAAATTCTTCGTACAATTTTTATGACCGACGGATATAAAAGCATTGAGTTTAAGCTGAAGGACAGACTGGATTCTGTCAGGGCAGGACTTATAGAGGGGAAACGGAGTATTCTCCAGCATTTTAATGATATTTCTGCCTCAGAGGAGGATGAAAGCTTCGCAGATTTGCAGCAGTTACAGGAAAGGGCCGAAAAGTCTGACAGTGTATGGAATCTGGATGAGATATTGCAGCTTATTGACAGGGTAATCGGCTATGATAATGATAGGCTGGCAGATATAAAAGCGCAGCTTCAAAAGGCAGAAAAAGAGCTAAATAATAATAAGACGGCTTTGGCAACGGCGGAAACCAATAACCAATTTATCGGGAGGGTTGGTATACTGGAAAAGAAAAGGAATGCATTGAAGGAGCGTGAGCCGCAAATTAACGGGCTGAAGACCTTGCTGGAGCGTCAAAAGGCGGCTACTCATGGGGTTTATCCTGCCTATGAAGCCTGGATGAAAAAGCATAAAGAGGTTACTAACACGGAAAAGATGATTTCCGATAAACAGACAGAACAGGACCGGGCAAAACAGATAGCTGTTCAGGCAGCTCAAAAAATGGCAGCTGCAGAAAAAAATAAGCCTGAGCTGGATACCCTTACCATTACGGCAAACAAGCTAAAAGAGGATGAACCAAAGTATAAGAGACGGGACGAAATGAGCCACAAGAAGGCAGTTCTGGAGAAGCAGTTGCTTCAGTTTAATAAGGAAGAAGCTGCTCTTATCGAGTCGGATAGTGAGCTGAAAAAGAAAATTAATAAATTGAAGGAAACTGTAGCAGGGTTTAAGGAGAGCCCAAGTGAACTGCTTATAAGCCAGCAAAAGGGCAAAGAGCTGTCGGATTTGGAAAATGCCATTAATGATATTTTGGAGAATCAGACAGGTGAAAGAGCACGTCGCCAACGGGATTTGTCAAGCAAGCAAAAGGCCTATACAAAAGCCTTTGAAGAATATGAAAGGGCAAATGCTGTCAGAGTAGAGGCTGAAAGGATTCTTGATGGCTGTAGGGCTGGTATTTTGGCCAAGAGCCTGGAGGAAGGAAAGAAGTGTCCTGTATGTGGTTCCACCCATCATCCGGAGTTGGCTGTTTTGCCAAAGGAATCCATCAGTGAGGATGAATTTGAGCAGCTGAGAAAAAAAGAGGAGGAGCTTCAGTCCAAAAAGACCAAGGCAAGTACAGCAGCTGAAACAGCCAAAATTTCCCTTATGGAGTATGAAAAACAGATGAGGGGAGCACTCCTTACTTGTCTGGAAAAAGAGGAGCTGGGGGATAAGCCTGAGGGTAAAGAGCTGGATGAGTTGATATCTGATATTCAGAAGGGTTACAGCCGTTTAAAGGATGAAATCCTGTTGAATAGCCAGCAGCAAAAGGCTTTGAACGAGAAGTGCAAACTTTTATCCCAGTCAGAGAAGGATTTGGAAAAAGCTACCGGTGAAGATAGTGAAGCATTGACAGCCCAGCGGGAAAATGTATTATCAGGGAAACAGAAAACTGAGACTGAGTTGGCCGAAGTCAAGGCTACCCTGGTCAGTCTGGAGGAGCTTAGCTTTGCAGATTGGAAGCTGGCTTCTGTAGAGCTGGATAACACATTGAAGCGTATCAGCGGATTAAATGAGCTGTTGGATAACGCGGCCCGTGAAAGAGAAGCAGCTGATAAACAGGTGACTGCCATAGCAGCTGAGCTAAAGACCCTTTCAGAAGGCCTTCAAAGTCAAAAAGCATCGGAAAAATCCTTAAAGGTAGCTTTGGATGAAAAATTGGCAGCAAATAAGTTTGAGGACATTTCCAATATAAATGAGCTGGTGGTATCAGAGGATGAGCTTTCCCGTGAGGAAAAAGAAATCAATGAATATAAACAGGCAGTGGCTACCAATGAAACTCAGCTGACTCAGGCCAGAGCCGATGCCAAGGGGAAGGAGCTTGTTGATGTGGCAGCTTTACAGGAGCTGTGTCACCAGCAGCAGCTTGCGGTCGATTCCATCAGAAAGCAGGAAAATGCTGTTTCAAATCGTTTGGGTACTAATCGTGATAAGAAGGAAAGCATTCTTGCCAGAAGGGATGAGTTGGAAAAAGCCCAAAGGGAGTACAATATTTGTGACAGACTGTACAAATTGGTGCGGGGTACCACTGGTAACGGTAAAATTACCCTTGAGCAGTATATTCAGGCCGCTGGATTTGACGGAATTATAGCTGCAGCAAATCGTCGCTTGATTCCAATGAGTGATGGTCAGTTTGAATTGTATCGTCAGGAGGATGCTATTGGAAAGAAAAGCAATAATTTCCTGGATTTGGAGGTGCTGGATAATTCTACTGGACATCGGCGTCCCGTGGGAAATCTGTCCGGCGGTGAGAGCTTCAAAGCTTCCATGAGTCTGGCTCTGGGTCTTTCCGATACTGTTTCCTCAAATCTTGGAGGAGTTCGGATGGATGCTTTGTTTATCGATGAGGGATTTGGTACTTTGGACCGTAAATCTATAGAAAGCGCCATGGATATTTTGGTAAATTTATCCGGTACAAATAAGCTGGTGGGGGTTATCAGTCATCGTGAGGAGCTGGTGGAGAATATTCCTCAGCAAATCCATGTTGCCAAAACCAAAACTGGCAGTGAAATCACTATAGATACCGGAATTTAATATTGTTAAAAAAACATTTTAAAAACGCTGGAATCAAATTAGATTCCAGCGTTTTCTTCTTTATACAGTATGTGCATAGCTAATTTACGGATTTTGGCTTATATCAGTAATATCAGCGATATAGACAAAATAAACCAGTCGCTCGCCATCAAATACCTTGTAGCCAATATCTGCCAAATGACGAATGGCTCCGTCCTTTCTTATTACGTCATAGTCCACCAAATCGAGATTCAGTGAGGAGGATTCCTGTTGTTGATTGATAGCCTTTTGTACCTGTTCAATATCATTGGCATGAACCAGTGTTTTGAAGGTTCCTCCCACCAGCTGCATAAAGTCTGCTGCATCGGTACAGCCGAAAATTTCTGCCGTGCCCTGATCTGCGTATGTGATCTTTTCGTCCCAATCCACGTGATAAATGAAGAAGCCGCATTTACAGCCAAGCTTGGTATATTTTTTCCTGAAGGTCTCCAGACCATCTGTCTGAATGTAATAATTTTTATGGGCCAGTACGTTGAAGATTGTGGCATAGAGCTTATCCACATCAAATGGTTTTGCCACATGGGCATTCATGCCAACTAAGAGTGTCTTCCGTTTATCTTCATCTGAGGCATTGGCTGTCATGGCAATGATAGGAATGGTACTGTGTGCCGGGTTTCTCAATTTACGAATGATTTTGGTGGCTTTGTGACCGTTCACGTAAGGCATCTCCACATCCATGAGAACAATGTTATAATAGCCCGGCTCAGAGGCCTGCAGCATTTCCACACACTGCTTTCCGTCAGCAGCCCGGTCAACGGAAAAACCTCTGTCCTCCAAAAGAGCAATGGCAATATCGGCGTTCAGCTCATTGTCCTCAGCCAAAAGAATGCGCATATCTTTGGTAATCTGGGTGTTTATACGGTGAGGTATGGTGACGATGAAATCAGTTCCCTGTCCGTCACGACTCTTAACATCAATGGTGCCATTTAAAATAGTTACCAGTTCTTTTACGATATGCATTCCAAGGCCGGTACTGAGGCCTCCTACCTGTGGAGCAGAGCTGCTGGTGGCGAAGGCATCAAAAATGAAAGGTAGAACATCTTGTGGAATTCCGTTTCCTGTATCCGAAATGGTGGTCTGATAAAGAGCATGATCCGGCTTGTCACAGTCCAGTTCCTTTATTGTTACTGTTATTTGACCTCCCTCGGGAGTATATTTATGGGCATTGCTGATAAGGTTCAACAGGATTCCCTTGACCTTGGTAAAATCCACCATAATATCCGGGTGCTTTACATCAATATGTGTAGAGAACTGGATATTTTTTTTCTTCATCAGCCCCTTGAATTCCTTTGCCACTGTCTTCATTAAAATATTAATATTGCCGTATGCCTCATCCACTACAGCAATACCACTTTCCAGGCGGGCAGTTTCCAGAATATTGTTGATGAGGGACCGCATGAAATCGTGGGAATCCTTAATTTTCTTGATACATTCCCTTGCCTGTTTTTCATCATCAAGATTGTTTTCCAGTATATTGGTGAACTCCGTCATGGCGTTCAGCGGAGTCAGCATTTTGTGGGCAATGTTGAAGATGAAGGACGTTTTGGCACTGTTTTTTTTCTTGCTCATAGTCATTCTCCTGTGCTATGAAATTTTAGTAATTTAACACTTAATATGACATCCAGGCTCCAGTGCTCTGGATGCTGCTCAACATAACCTCTGTCAGTGCCGTTTGAAGCTGCTTGCTCAGCTCCTGGGAAAGCTTTGGATCCACGTTGTAGCTGTAAAGTGGATTATTGAGCAGATTCAGCTTCAGCACACCGGTGGTTATGGCTCCCAAGGCTTCCTGGGTGTAGGCACGCTGATGGCGTTGGGTGTAGTTCCTCAGATGCTTCATTGCATCGGCCTGATCTGACCAGAAAGCGTCCTGCAAAGAGAGCTTATATTGAGCTATATCTATTTTATCCATTATGTCCTGAAATTCCTGCTGCTCTTTTTGAATTTTGTTCCAAATATTTGCAAAAGATTTGGATTCATCGGTTTCTTCCGTAGTGGTACTTTTTGAACTTTTGGTGATGCTGCCAACTTTGCTGTTGGCCAGAAGACCATGCAGCTGCATCATTATATCCATATTGTTATTGATAAAAGCCATAGTGCACCATCCTTTCCTGCCTTATATAGTTTTATCGATAATATTTTCGGTTGACTTAATGACTGTATATTACTTAATGACTGTATATTATTACTTTTAAAAGCCATTACAGTAATTTTTGTGGTATAATTAACAGAATATATTAATTGTCATTTCCCAATAATGGTAAGTATATATAGGGGAGATTAATGTCAACGAGGAGTGTACTATGGTAATGATACCAGATAAATTATTTGATCTGGCTTTTGAGTTTAAGTCTGCAAAGCCATGGAAGATGCTTCATCCGGCCCAGTTCTTTGCTGTTATTTTGTCCGACGGCAGACCACGTTTTTGCCAGGTTTTTGGTGGGTCCTCCGGCAAACCGGCGTTATGGATTCATAACAGTGAGCAGAGTGTACAGGCGTATTTGCGGATGGTTCATTCAAAGCAGGTAAATTTTTACAGCAAGGTAGATTATCTGGTGGAGCAGGAGGCTTATATCTTAACCTTTGAGAATAAGGCGGCTATGGCACCATCTGAGCTTGAGACCATTCAGAAATATCTTAAACAGAGGCAGCTGAAGCCAAGCGGCAGCGGCTTTTATCCTGTGTTCCGCAGCACCACATCCCGTCACAGGACTTGGATGTATCGTGACAAAGCGGAAGTGGATAACACTTTGGCCTGTCTGCAGGTAATTATGAAGCTGTTGGAGCGCGTAAAGTCCGGAGAGGAAATAGAGAAGAATGTGCTGGATTTGCGGCTGCACACCCATGATAAGCATTTATCCATTCCTGCCATATCACTAAATGGACAGAAGCTTTCCCACGAAATGGTGACCCTTACTGTTGGCAATAAGCCTAAATGTTACCAGCCAAAGTGGAACGATCTGCAGGTTGCCCGCATGAAGAAGGCCAAGAAAACAGGTGCTATTTGGGTGGCTGATCAGGGGCCGTTGCCAGAGGCTCTTATTAATGAGGATGCTCAGATGAATGAGTACGGGGAGGCTATAAGGGCACCATATTTTCCAGAGATGATGGCTGTGTTTGACGAGGCCAGCGGCGAGCTGCTTTTCATGGAAACCAGCACATCTGACAAGGATATTTATGGGAATATTACAAAGTGCCTTATGAATACCATAATTGATATGGGCTGCCCCATGGCCGTAAGAGTGCGTAACGATGCCACAGAGGCTATGTTTAAGGGCCTTTGCAGTAAGCTCCACATAAAGCTGGATCGTCGTGATTCAATTCCGGAGCTGGATGATTTCCGTTGTGATATTCATGCCCAGTGGATGGAAGGCCAGGGCTTTACTGATGAGGAGATAGAGCAGGAGCTGGGCAAGGTTTTTGAAGATCCAAATTCAGTATCCACAAAGCACAAAAGAGAGAGTAACCGTGCAGAAATGCTGGCTTCCATTGCGGAAAGTCTGATAGAGGACAAGAATGCTGCAGAGGAATTTATCAAATATACCAGCAGCAAGGGCATTATGGACAAGGTGCCGGATATGGTTTTTGACAATCTGGTGGATGCGATATTGCTTTTTGATATTGATTCGGAGCTGGAAAAGCTGGTAAAGGAAGAATTCAGACGCCGCTACTATGAGGACGATTTTGATGATGACTTCGACGATGGTGAAGACGAATACTAATGGAAAACATAGGATTGTATCAGGACTTTGCCTGTTGGCTGTGCTTTTTTGTGTGCTGACCCTCACGGGGTGCAAGGGCAATCAGCCTAGGGATTTTAAGACTATAGCCGCTGACGGCAGTATGTCCCAGGCCCAGAAGGTGGAGGAAATACTGTCGGGTATGAGTCTGGAGGAAAAGGTGGGTCAGATGATTCTTGCCGGTGTGGCCGGCAAGGAGCTGGATCCCACAGCCCAGGGCCTTTTTGACAGGTATCACTTTGGTGGCGTGGTGGAATTTGATTTCAATATGGAAACTATTCCCCAGGTGCAGGCTCTCAATGAGCAGCTTCAGAAGGTGGGCGGTGAGAAGCTACCCCTTTTTATTGCTGTAGACGAAGAGGGGGGCCAGGTGGCCCGTATGCGGCACGCCTTGACACCACCACCATCCCAGTTGTCCATTGCCCAGTCCGGTAAACCGGAGTTGGCCAAGAAATGGGCTATGAAGATTTCTCCTAAGTTAAAGGAGCTGGGCTTTAATACTAATTTTGCTCCTGTGGCGGATTTGGGTTCCTTTAAGGACCGCCATTACAGCAATAATCCTAAAATCGCTGCTGATTTTGTGGAACAGGCGGCCATGGGGTATGAGGAAAGTGGCATGCTGTATTCCTTGAAGCATTTTCCCGGCATTGGCCGAGGAAAGACTGATACCCACAAGGATACTGTGGTGGTGGATGCTACACTGGAGCAGCTGAATGATACGGATATTGCCCCTTTTGTAAGGGTGATAAACAGAAATACCAACGATAAGCAGATGATTATGGTTTCCCACGTGGTGTATTCGAAGCTCAGCGGTCAGATTCCTGCCAGCCTGTCCCCTGAAATTATGACAAAATTGTTGAGGGAAAAGCTGGGCTATAAAGGAATTATTATTACAGACGACATGGGTATGGGTGCAGTTTCAAGGCACTATAAGCCAGGAGATGCGGCTGTGGCCTCTGTAATAGCCGGTGCTGACGTGGTGATGTCCTGTCATATATATGAAAATCAGAAAGAAACGGCTGAAGCTTTGTTGTCAGCGATTAGGAAAGGTACAATATCAGAGGAACGTATAAATGAGTCCCTCAGAAGGATTATTCGTGCCAAGCTGAATTTGGCTGCCCCAAGAATGGGACTAATTATCAAGAGAAGTCTTGATGAATAGAGTGTATAATTAAAGAGTTATTTTTTAGCATGGAGATGATATTATGTCAAAGTTTTGCCCAAATTGTGGAGAAAAAGTGGAGGATACAGCAGTATTCTGTCCTGAATGTGGACAGAATTTAAATACTCAGAGTCAGCCTGCAGCTCAGCCACAGCCAGTGGTACAGCCTCAGCAGTCTTTCCAGGCTCAGCCACAGCAGCCTATGCAGCAGAATCCATATCAGCCTGCCCAGCCACAGCAGCCAATGAACGGCTACAATCAGGGACAGCCTAATGGTTACAATCCTTATGGACAGCAGGGTGGATATCAGCAGCCTGGCTACCAGCCACCTCAGTACGGTGGCTATAATGCTGGTCCAAAGCCAGAGAATATTATTCAGGCCTTTAAGTGGACCACCTATACTGGTCGTTTGAATCGACAGAGATATTTCCTTCGTGGTCTTGCCTTTGGACTTGCGGCCTTTGTTTTGGCAATGATAGGTGCTATGGTGGCATTGGCAATGGATTTTACCGAGGATGCTGCAGAAGGGTTTGGTTATATTATCTGCTTGCCAATATTTGTCCTTTCCTATATGAACGCCATGAAGCGTTGTCATGACCTGGATAAAACGGGCTGGTTGGCAATTTGCACTTTGATTCCAATTGCTAATTTATTAGTAGGTATCTATCTGCTGTTCTTTAAGGGTACCGAAGGCCCTAACCAGTATGGTGACGATCCGCTTATGTTCCCTTGATGATATAAATGGAAACAATTGGTTGTTTGCGTTATAATTTCGCTTATGTCGTTATGTGAAATAATTTTTTATTGAATTACATGGAGGTAAACATGTCAAAAATATGTAAAAACTGTGGACAGACCGTGGAAGATAATAGTGCTTTTTGCCCAAATTGTGGTACCAGTGTTCAGGACAATGTTCCATCTACTGATATGAACAGCTCCAATGATTATCAGCAGAATAATCCTTATCAGCAGAGTGCTCAGTTTTCTCAGGGAGGTTATCAGCCTATGGGTAATGCTGGTACCGCTTGGGGACTGGGTGACAACAAGAAGCTGGTAAACAAGGTTGCCTATGGCATTTTGGCAATTCTGTTGGGTGGTTTTGGGATTCATAAGTTTTATGCAGGTAAAACTTTGTGGGGCATTATTTATATTCTGCTCTGCTGGACTGGTATTCCTGCCATTTTGGCATTGGTAGAGGGCATTATTGGCCTTACCACCAAGGATGACGGACAGGGCAATATTTACGCCTAATATATTCTATTAAAATGCAAAGCTTCATCAAGTCATGGAAAATGATTTGATGGAGCTTTTATTTTTGTATTAAATAATTGTGTTTTACCCGTGTTTCCTATATAATGTACGGGTATATTTTTAATGACGAGATTTTAAGACAGTGGAGGAATAAACTTTGTCACAGTTGACTGATGAAATAAAGAGACGGCGGACCTTCGCCATAATTTCCCATCCGGATGCGGGTAAAACTACCCTTACAGAGAAGCTGCTTTTATACGGCGGTGCCATTCATCTGGCTGGCTCCGTAAAGTCCAGAAAGACTGCCCACCATGCAGTGTCTGACTGGATGGAAATCGAGAAGCAGCGCGGTATTTCCGTTACTTCATCCGTATTGCAGTTTAATTATGGCGATTATTGTATCAATATCCTTGATACCCCGGGCCATCAGGACTTTTCCGAGGATACATACCGTACCCTTATGGCCGTGGACAGTGCCGTTATGATTATCGACGTGGCAAAGGGCGTAGAGGCACAGACCAAGAAGCTCTTTAAGGTTTGTAAGCAGCGTGGTATTCCAATTTTTACCTTTGTAAACAAGCTGGACCGTTTCGGCAAGGCTCCTATTGATTTGATGGATGAACTGGAGAATGTGCTGGGTATCCGTTCCTATCCTATGAACTGGCCAATTGGCACTGATGGCAAGTATTTCGGCGTTTATGAACGTCAGAAGAAGCAGATTGAGCTTTTCGAGGACGATACTACCCACGGCCAGAATACCCGAGCATCTGTTACCGGTTCGCTGGATGACCCTGAATTTGCCAAGATGCTGGGTGCAGAAGCTCATCAGACTCTCATGGACGATATTGAGCTTTTGGATATGGCCGGTGAGGATTTCGATTTGGATAAGGTGGCCCGTGGTGAACTGACACCTATGTTCTTCGGTTCTGCCATGACCAATTTCGGTGTGCAGAATTTCCTTGAGGAGTATTTGAAGCTGGCTCCTGAGCCACAGGCAAGAGAGTCCTCTGATGGTCTCATTGCCCCTGAGGATGATAAGTTCTCTGCCTTTGTGTTTAAGATTCAGGCTAACATGAATCCTGCCCACCGTGACCGTTTGGCCTTTATCCGCATTTGCTCCGGTAAGTTTGAGCGTGGTATGAGCGTTTATCATAAGCGCAGCGGCAAGGCCATTAAATTGGCTCAGCCACAGCAGTTCATGGCTCAGGACCGTCAGATCGTGGAGGAGGCATATCCTGGAGATATTGTGGGCCTCTTTGATCCGGGCATTTTTGGTATCGGCGATACCCTCTGCGATAACTCCAAGAAGTTTGAGTATGAAGCATTCCCGGTGTTCCCACCGGAGAAGTTTGCCCGTGTAAGTGCCAAGGATACCATGGAGCGCAAGCAGTTTGTTAAGGGTATTGAACAGCTGACCCAGGAGGGTGCTATTCAGCTTTTCAGACAGGCCGGTGCCGGCATGGACTCCTTTATTGTAGGAACAGTAGGTACTCTGCAGTTCGAGGTATTGGAATATCGTCTGAAGAACGAGTACGGTGTTGATATTGAAATGAATATGCAGCCTTATGAGGTGGCCCGCTGGATGACCTACGAGGATGGACGGGAGGTTACTCCTGCAAGCCTTCGCGGAGCAGACCGCGGCATGTTCGTATATGACCGCCGTGAAAATCCAGTGCTGCTTGTAAGCAATGAGTGGGCTTTGGGCTGGATTACCGATAACAATCCTGATTTGGAGCTTCATACTGTGCCTGTTGACAGAAAAGAAGTTTAATATAGGTAGGTAAGAACGTGGCTAATTTTTACATTGATTATGAAAATGTTCATAATGAAGGCCTGAAGGGCGTGGAAAGACTCACCCCTGATGACACCATGTATCTGTTTTACAGCGACAAGGCAGATACCCTTAAAATTGACGTGGTGCAAAAATTGCTGGCTACACAGGGCAATATCCGTTTTATGAAAATTGAAAACGGCGTGGAAAATGCCTTGGATTTCCAGCTTATTACAGCCCTTATGTGCGATTATTCCGCAGATAACAATTATTACATCATTTCCAGGGATAAGGGCTATGATGCGGCTATTAATATGGCGCAGCAGCGCGACCGCAAGGAAATTTTCCGCTGCAAGGATATTAACTGGGCTCTGAAGCACATGAACAATGAGGCCATTGATGAAAGTGATCCTGAGGTTATTACGGAAATTACTGATGAGATTGAGATTATCCAGACCGTTGAGGAGCTTCTTTCGGACAATGATTACGGCGAGAATGTAAATGGGGCAGATAATAACTCCCAAGCTGTGGATTCAGCCGAGGAAGCTGTGATGCCAGCTGGTGCCACTGCTGAGCTTCAGCCGGAAATTTCTGCGGAGGAAAAGGATACGCGCTCCTATCAGTCCATTTGCACGAAGATTTTAAATACAATTAAAATCAATCATAAGGTTCCCCTTAACTACCATCAGGCGGAGCAGGTGTATAAGGCTTTGAAGCAGACCTCTACAAAGATGGAGTTTTATCGCAGGCTGAACAGTATTATGGGGCGCAAGGAGGGCAGTGACCTTTATCAGAAGATTAAGGCCATTTATAAAACTCTCCGCGGTATATACAAGGCATCTGTGGCTGCAGCGGAAATGGCAGAGGCAACTCCTGAAGCCATGGCAGCGGCCATTGAGAAAGAGCCTGCTGTCCGTGAGATAAATCTGGAAGGTATTGATTCCCAGCAGACCATGATGGAGATCGTTATGGAGGCCCTGTCTGAGGAAGCCTTGACAGGTGAGGACGTGGAGGCAGAGGCGGCTGCTATTGTGGCGGCTGTGATGCTGGCATCCAAGGGACATCATAGCCAAACGGAAGAACAGGAAGCGGAAGTTACTGACAAATTGGCTGAGCCTTCAGCCAGACCAAAAAGGACATATCGTCGCCCGCGGGCAACCAGGAAAACTGCGCCAAAGCGGGAAGTAAAGCCTTCCAGCGAGCAGACTGAGGCACATACAAAAAACGAGGAGAAAACAGTACGTCCGCGCCGCACTTATCAGCGTCGTGGTACCCGTCGTACAGGTACTACTGCCCGCAGAAAACCGGCTCAGGGTAGTGAAAAAACATCCTCATCCAAAGAGTGATATTTTTTGCAGGTAATATTGCAAAAATATCAAAAAACAAAAAAATGGGGCCCGATGGAGGGAAATCTGTCGGGTTTTCATTTTTCTTTTGTAATTATGCAGGAAAAATAGGTCCTTGTAGAGAATTCAGAATTGTATTTATTTTTTTGCAAGATTGGGGGACCTAAATATGGAAATTAAGAAAATTAGCTTTATTGGTACTGGAGTAATGGGCAGTTCTATGGCCCGTCACCTGAAAAATGCCGGGTTTGATGTTTCGGTTTATAACAGAACCAAGGCAAAAGCCCAGCCTCTTATTGATGAAGGTATGAAATGGTGTGATACTCCGGCAGAGGCTGCAAAAAATGCTGATGTGGTTATTTCCATAGTTGGTTATCCAAAGGATGTGGAAGAAGTATTCCTTGGGGATAAGGGTATTCTTTCCACAAAGGAGGGAGGCATTGTCATTGATATGACTACCTCCAGTCCTGCATTGGCCAAGAAAATATACGAAGTCGCCAAGGCCAAGGGGATCAGCTCACTTGATGCACCTGTATCAGGTGGCGATCTGGGAGCTAAGAATGGTACCCTTGCCATTATGGTCGGTGGCGATGAGGAGGCATTTAATGCTGCCAAGCCAGTATTTGAGGCTATGGGAAGGACCATAAATTTCTTTGGTCCCGCTGGCTCCGGTCAGTATACCAAGATGGCCAATCAGATAGCCATAGCGTCGGGTATGCTGGGTGTGGCTGAAGCACTATTTTATGCCAAGAAAATGGGGCTGGATCCTCAGAAGGTACTGGAAACCATTGAAACAGGTGCCGCTGGTTCCTGGTCTTTGTCAAATCTTGGCCGTCGTATGCTTAAGGAGGATTACGCTCCAGGATTTTATATCAAGCATTTTATTAAAGATATGCGCATTGCCATTGAGTCGGCTGAGGAGGCTGGACTTGAGCTGCCTGGCCTTTTGAAAACCAAGGAGCTTTATGATATTCTTTCCCAAAAGGGAATGGATGATAACGGAACTCAGGCGATTATCAAATGGTACCTTAATCAATAACTGGGAGGGAACCTTAACACATTGAATATAGAAATCCAAATATGCAGTCTTATTGTTATATTGCTGCTGTCTGCACTTTACTTCAAGAATAGACGGCTGCAGCTGTACAAGGGACAGCTGTTTGTTGGCGTATTGTTGATTTCCATCGTAAATCTCTCGCTGGATATAGCTTCTTTGTTATGTATTCATTACAAGGATTATTTTACTTTGCCGGTCACGGAGCTGATATGTAAAGTGTACCTTGTGGTGCTTATACTGGAAACCTGGATGGCTATGTGCTATACCACCTGTGATTTGATGCCGGAGAGACAGCACAGAAGATTTTGCCGCAGACTTTGTGCCGCGACCCTGGTTTTTGGGGCAGTGGCTATGCTTCAGGATATTGTTATTTATGATGCACATGGTGTGGTATATACCGATGGGCCAGCTGTGTATGTGACGTATTTTTATGCCCTCATTATGTTGCCGGCCATTATACTCTGCACATTTATTTATAAAAAGAGGATGAATCGCAATCGCTGTACCGGACTGCGATATTGGATTACGGCTCTGGTTGTGGCGGCCATTATCCAGTTTGTCTATAATAATCTGCTGTTGGTGGGGTTTGCAACCTCTTTGGGTATAATTGTATTGTTCGTAAGCCTGGAAAATCCGGAGCTGCAGCTGGACCGCCAATATGGATGCTTTAATGGAACCGCCTTGTCTGAGTATTTAAACCAGCTTCTTGAGCGGGGAGAAAAGTTTGTTATTTGCGATATTTCTCTTGATAATGTAAGCATTTTGAAAAACAAAAGTGCGGATACTGCCAAAATCCGCATGCTGGGCAACAAGGTCTTTAAAAGAAACCCAGACGTACTGGTATTTAATAATCTGGATATGAATATTATTCTTATCGCAAAAGATATTAATGCCATAAGAAGGATTTTAAAGGATTATGTCAAATATTTCTCCGGGATGTCCCCGGGGGGCATGGAATCCATGATTAGTATTATGCCAAGGGGTAATCAGGTTAATTCTGTGGATGACCTGCTGAAGCTCTTCAGCTATTGCCGCAGCCAAAAGAGTGCGTCTATCAGCAATAATGTACTTTTTGTTACTGAACGGGATGTAAAGGAGTTTCATCTCATCGACGGAATGAAAACCGAGATTACTGCGGCCTTGGCTGAGGATAGGGTGGAGATTTTTCTTCAGCCAATTTATGATATTAAGACCGGTAAATATTCGGCAGCTGAGGCTCTGGTGCGCATCAGAAAGCAAAATGGTGAATACCTTATGCCAAACCTGTTTATACCAGTTGCTGAGGCTAACGGTATGATTATTGAGTTGGGAAAGCGGGTGGTTGATAAGACCTGTTCCTTCCTGGCAGATGGCAAGGCAGTGGCCCTGGGCTTGAAAACTATTGAGATTAATCTTTCTATTTTGCAGTGTGAACAGCCTGATTTGCTGGAGGATGTGCTGTCAGTCATTGCCCGTCATGGTATTGAACCTAACTACCTCTGTATGGAGGTTACGGAAACAGCTTCTATCCGTTCCAAGAAGTTGATTCTCAGTAATATGGAGAGCTTTAAAAATATTGGTATTCGATTTGCACTGGATGATTTTGGCAGCGGCCAGTCAAACTTCACTTATTTGGCAGATATGCCATTTGATATTTTAAAGCTGGATATGAACCTTATTAAGTCATATCAGGTAAGTGAGCGGGCCCGTCATGTTATACAGGCCGTGGAACGTATGGCTCATGAAATGGGACTTAGTGTTGTGGCAGAGGGCGTAGAAACCAAGGAAGAATTTGACAACATGCGAAAGTGTGGTGTAGATTCCATTCAGGGCTTCTATTTTTCCAAGCCTTTGCCTGTTTTGGAATTTATGGACTTTATTCGAAGACACAATAGCCTATAAAATGACATTTTCCCATTTTTTTGATAAATATTTAGTCATAATTGGACAAAAGACTTTCACTATGCTATTATACTAGCAGTGTAAGTAACTGAGAGGAGAAATGAACACTATGACAAAAGCAGAATTAGTTGCAAAGATTGCAGAAAAGGCAGAGTTAACTCAGAAGGATGCAGGCGCCGCATTAAAGGCTACCATGGAAGCTATTCAGGAAGCTCTCGTTGCTGGTGATGCTGTACAGATGGTAGGCTTTGGTACCTTCAAGGTAAATGAGCGCGCTGCTCGTACCGGCCGCAATCCTCAGACTGGTGAGGAGATCAAGATTGCTGCCGCAAAGGTTCCTGCTTTCAAGGCTGGTAAGGCGCTGAAGGACGCAGTTAACAAGTAATTTCTTTACTGTACTGTAAACAAGGCGTTAGCCGTGAAACCCCTGGTTTTTATCAGGGGTTTTTATTTTACTGCATTGCAGGATATTCCAGCCCGTTGTCGAATAATATCATGAGTGGATAATGTTCTTTAAGGACGGTGGTACCAGTGCAGGATACAACTGAATATAAACCCACTCTTTTGGTAGTGGAGGACAATATTGTAAATCGGGAGATTCTCTGTAATATTTTGGAGGAGAATTTTAATATAATCACGGCATCTAATGGCTTGGATGGCCTTAATTTCTTGCGTGAGCATTACAAGGAAATTTCTATAGTTATCCTGGATATTAATATGCCTGTTATGAACGGATATGAGTTTATTGAGGTAGTGAAGGAGGATATTAAGCTATCCAAGATACCTATTGTGGTTACGACGGTACATAGCTCCATAAATGAGGAGATACATTGCCTTGATATGGGGGTTTTTGACTTTATTGCCAAGCCATATATTCCTAAGCTGATTCTTACCCGTATCAATAATATTATTCGCCTTCTGGAAAGTGAAAAATCCATAGTTGATTCTGCTACTGATCCTCTTACAGGTGTGAAAAACCGAAAGGGTTATTACGATGATGTTGAACGCTTTGCCACCTTGCCGAATGCCTCTGACAGAACAGTTGGTATTGTGTACATGGACATTAATGGGCTGAAGGAAGTAAATGACGAGGAGGACCACACTGCTGGTGATCTGCTCATTAAGAATGTGGTAGAAACCGCCAAACAGGTTTTTTATGATGCGGAGATTTATCGTATGGGTGGGGATGAATTTATCATACTCTCCTTTGATGAAAGTGAAAACTCCCTTGGGAAAAAGGTGATGAAATTAAAGACCTGCTGGACAGAAAATGTTTCCGCCTCTGTGGGCATGGTGCTGGTTAAGGGCATGGAAAAAATTGAAGCTGGTGTTGCTGATGCAGACAGGAATATGTATGAGGAAAAGAGCAAATATTATGAGGAACGGGCAGATCATAACAAGTTCTTCAGAAAAATCCTCAACAGTGATATGCTGCGGCTGGCGGGAGCCATGACGGAATTCCTGCCGGGCGGTTTTTTGGCTTTCCGCCTGGATACCGGTGAGTTGATTCACTATAACAAGGATATTGTGAATATATTGGGCTACAAGTCTTCAAAGGAAATGCGCCAGATGGTGAACAACAATATTAAGAATGTGGTCCATCCAGATGATTATAATCTGCTTAGAGCCGGTGTCAACGTGGTAAAGCACAGGGCCAGCGGTATAAATACTGTGGAGCTTAGGCTAACCATGAAGAATGGTCATCTTAGACTGATAACTATGGGTATCAAGGCTGTAAACACCGTTACTTTTGGTGAAATGGCCTATGTTTTTATCATTATGGACAGATATTAAAGGAGGTGCATGAAGGTGGAAATCGGTGGAATTAACGGATATATGTCTAACCCTTATGCTGCCCAGGGCTCTCAGGTGACTGATGGAAAAGGTGTTGGTCCTGAACATCAGATAAAGCCTGGCAAGAAGTCATCTCCGGCGGAGTGTCAGACCTGTCAAAACCGCAAATATACTGATGGCTCCGATGAAATGGTGTCCTTCAAGGCACCAGGTCATATTGATCCCAACAATGCGGCCGCGGTGGTGCTGGGCCATGAGCAGGAGCATGTTGCCAATGCCTATAATAAGGCCAGAAATAACAATGGGCATGTGGAAAGGGCGACGGTTCGCTTAAAGACGGATATTTGTCCGGAATGTGGCCGCTCCTATATTTCCGGTGGGGAGACCAATACCCAAATCAAATACTACAACGAGGACAATCCTTATCAGAAGGATTTGAAGCAGACCGATGCTGTGAAGTACCGGGGAGTAAATGTGGATATTGCCGCATAGTATTCTGAAAAATTGCGCAAAATAAAAGAACAGCAATCTCAAAAATGGTGGTGAACCAGTCGGGATGCTGTTCTTTTTATGTTTATGCTTTGTGTTTAATCCACAGGGAAAATATGGAATCCAACAGGGATACAGATAGCTGCTTTTCTCATTTTAGAGAGGTGTCCATGAATTTATGGAGAAGTCTGTGAAGGGTCTTCAAATCCTCCAAATCCATGTCGATGCATTTACCCATAGCCTCTGGGATGTATGCAGCCTTGTCCTGCAGGTCATTTCCCTTTGGGGTGAGGGAAATGATCAGACTGCGTTCATCGTCCTTGGAACGCTGACGTTCTACGAAGCCCTTTTTTTCCAGAGTTTTCAGCACAGGGGTCAGGGTACCGGAATCCAAATAGAGGATATTGCCCAGCTCCTTGGCAGAAAGCTGCTGATGCTCCCACATAGCCATCATTGTAATGTATTGGGTATAGGTAAGGTCCACTTCATCCAGAAGGGGCTTGTACCTGCGTACAACCTCCTTGGAACACACATATAATGGGAAGCATAGCTGATTGCGTAATCTAAGCTGTTCGTAGTTTGCCACGTTATTATCTCCTTGGGGTGATTGATATTCCTAAATTTTATTTGCAAAGTTCAGGAGCATGCTCTGCCAAAAGCTCTGCCAGAATCTTGCCGTGATTCATTTCCTGGGCCATAAATGTATCCAGCTCATCAGCAGCTTCATGAACTCCAAGCTTGCGAAGGCCCTCGATCATTTCAGGCATCTTCTCATCAGCGGAGGCCTCCAGCTTCTGGATTTCAGCTACCAATGGCCAGAAATTCTGGTCATATTTTCCGTTTAATGCGGAGAAGAAACCGGAATGAATGGACTCCTGCATAGCAATATTGTAAAACTTTTTAGCTACTTCAGGCAAGCCCTGTTCTTTGGCCATACGGGAAAGGAACTGGTACATCATTGCACCGTCGCTCTCAGCCTTTGCCATATACTCAATAACCTGCTCCATCTCAGTACCCTTAGTTTTTCCGAAAATACTCATAATATACATCTCCTTGCTTTAAATTCAATTGTGTGCAATTAACTTGATGGGTATATAATAAACGATAACGAAAACAATGTCAAGCATAAAATTTAATTTTGCACAATTTATTTTAAGAGTATTCGTATTTTCGGTCATAAAGCAGGGCTGCCAGCAGTACCACAAAGCAGGAACCAGCATTATGGACAAGGGCTCCGGTAGTTGGGTTTAATACCCCCAGTACAGATAGTGTAACAGCAACGAAATTTATGCACATGGAAAGGGTAATTGCGGTCTTTATAGTTTTGATGGTTGTATTGCTTAGCCACTTTAAATATGGCAGCTTGGAGGTGTTGTCATCCATTAGAGCTACATCGGCAGCATCTACGGCAATGTCACTGCCCATTGCTCCCATTGCAACACCGACATCGGCAGTTTTGAGAGCCGGAGCATCGTTTACCCCGTCACCAATCATGCAAATTTTTCCATTACCCTTGAGAAGTGTAATATTATCCACCTTTTCCTCCGGGAGGAGATCTGCTCTTATCTCAGTAATGCCGACTTGTGAAGCCAGGTATTCAGCAGCCTTCAGATTATCTCCCGTCAGGAGAATGGCATTTGTATTCATTTCCCGGAGCTGTTTAATCATTTTCGCTGCTTCGGGGCGAATGGTATCTGACAAGGCAATAATTCCTATCATTTTTTTATCGCGGGCAGCAAGAACGGCTGCCTTTCCTTCACCTCTAAGCCGCTCTAAAATGTCCGCGGTGCTGCCATCAGCTTTTATACCAATTTCATTTATGTATTTTTCATTTCCAAAGAAATATTCCATACCGTCAATGCGGGCAGAGATACCTTTTCCGGGAACCATTTTAAATTTTTCAACTTCCTCAAGGGTTATTTCGGCAGAGGATGCTTTTTCGGTAATCGCCCTTCCAAGAGGATGTTCACTTCTGCTTTCGGCAGATGCCGTTAGGGTCAGCAGTTCATTTTCGGATAATTCGGCCAATGGAATGATATCACTTACCTGGAGCTTGCCATAGGTAAGGGTGCCCGTCTTATCAAAGGCGATGGTCTCCACCTTTCCCATTTTTTCCAAAGCCTCGCCGGATTTGATAATAACACCATGCTTTGCGGCCTGTCCGATTGCTGCCATAATGGCAGTCGGTGTGGCAAGGACGAGAGCGCAGGGACAGAAAACAACCATCACTGTAACGGCTCTGAGAATATCATTTGTAACGATATACGCAATGATGGCAATAAGCAGGGCAAAAGGAAGCAGCCAGCTTGCCCACTTGTCTGCAATACGCTGGGTCGGTGCCTGATTTTTTTCCGCATCCTCCACTATACGTATCAACCTCTGCAGGGAACTGTCTTTTCCGACTTTGGTAGCTTCAATGTCAATAGAGCCGAATCGGTTAATTGTGCCACTAAAGACTACATCTCCCACCGATTTGTCCATTGGCAGGCTTTCGCCGGTCATAGCAGACTGATCAATAGATGTTTCTCCGGAAATAATCACACCATCAACTGGAATGGTTTCTCCAGGAAGGATGCGAAGGACATCCTGTTTCTTGATTTCGGATACGGGAATAACAGCTTCCACACTGTTTCTGATGGTTCTCCCGGTATCAGGAGCAAGAGATACCAGCTTCTTCAGCCCCTGCTTCGCCCTGTTAGTTGTCATATCCTCAAGCAGGGCACCAATTTCCATGATAAATGCAACTTCGCCTGCTGCAAAGAGATCGCCAATGCAAATTGCGGCAATCATTGCCATTGAAATTAAAAGAGCGGAAGAAATCTTGCTTATGCCTTTGTTGTATATGATTCTCCAAATGGCCAGGTAAAGCAGTGGAATACCACAAATTATTACACAGACCCACGCCAGATTTTCTCCCCATGGCTGACCGTTTCTCGGCAGAATGAAGGATGCCAGCAGAAACACACCACCAAGGATAGTCATAGGCCATCCGGCGAAAAAGTCATTGAATTTCTTAATCATAAAACGCCTCCTATTGATATGCACTTTTTAAAAGTGTATAATCTATATGATAATGAACAAAGTGTTCAGTTATGATTATACTGTTTTGTAACCCTAACACAATAACCAGTTATGTTTAAATGTCCATTATCGAACAAGAAATTGTTGTTTGTTCAGGAGGCTTGACATGGATAGACGCCAGCAGAAAACAAGACAGGCTGTGTTTGATGCCTTTGCCAGATTACTTGAAAGAAAGAACTATACAAATATTACAGTGCAGGATATTATTGACGAGGCCAATATAGGTCGCAGCACATTTTATGCTCATTTTGAAACGAAGGACGAGCTGCTGAAGGCTCTTTGCTCCGAGATATTTGACCACGTATTTGCAGAAGAACTATACAGGGAAAAAACACACGATTTTTCAAAAAATGGCCATAATATAATGGCTGAAATAACGCATATACTTTATCATCTTCAGGAAAGCAGCCGATATATAAAGCGGATTCTGTCCTGTGAAAGCGGCGAAATGTTTATGCGGTATTTCAAGGAACGCATGACGATGGTTTTTGATGGAGAATTGGAAAAGCAGAAATCGGACATTCCGAAGGAATACATGCTTAATCACATGGTATGTGATTTTGCTGAAACCGTTCGCTGGTGGATGAAAAACGATTATTATTCACCTGAAGAAATCAGCAGATTTTTCTTCAGCACTACACCCTTTGCATAAATTAAAAGGACAGCAATCTCAAAATTGAGACGGCTGTCCTTTTCCCTTGGTGATACGGAGGCAAAACAAAAAATCCCATGTTAAGGACCGTCGAGGACAGGACACGGGAAATGGTGGAAAGCTATAGAGGCTTTGGTGTAGATACAGTGTTTGAAATGAATCCGGGAAATCATTTTAAAGATCCTGATATACGCCTTGCCAAGGGTATTTTGCGTTGTGTTACCTAATTTTTATTTAGAGGAGATATGATAATCGAGTTAATTTTTTATATACTAACAATTTGAAGTGTAGTATAATTATATAAAATATTTTAACGATAAGTTTATACATAGAATAATACATAAAATCAGGTGTCGTTAGACTTGATAGAGAAGCCGGAAAAAAGCCGGCGCGGTCCCGCCACTGTATTGGGGAGCTAATTTGCAATTATGTCACTGAAGGGGGAAAAGCCTCTTTGGGAAGGCGCAATGCAGCTATGAACCAGAGCCAGGAGAACTGCCTGATTTATAATCACCGTTAGACCTACGAGAGATGGGGAGGGGATTTTCGCTTTGACAGGATAATTCTGCGCTCTTGATCTACGTGGTCAAGAGCTTTTATTTTTTTATGGAGGTGCATTTTGCGGAAATCTGTTTTTGGTATAGCTGCCATATTGTTGGTTTTATTATGCATCACATTGCTTTTATCCTTGGGGGCCGGTTCTGTCATGATTCCATCTGATGTGGTTTGGCAGCAGGTGGTGAATGGATTTGAAGGCGAGAATGCCCAAGTGTCACGGATTTTATTTGATATCCGATTGCCACGGAGTTTGTTTGCTGCTATGGCTGGGGCGTCACTAGGATTGACGGGATTATTGATGCAGACCATATCCCAAAATGACTTGGCCGATCCATATATTTTGGGTGTTTCTTCAGGTGCCGGTGCCGGTGCTGTAATTTGTATAGTGACTGGTTTATCGACAATGCTACTGGGATATGGAGTTTATATTGGAGCCTTTGTGGGGGCGGCATTGGCCACGGCTTCGGTGTTGTTGCTTTCTGGAAGAAATGATAATCCGCTACGTTTGGTGCTTATGGGTATCGGTGTGTCAGCTATTTTTTCGGCATTGACCATGTTTGCTATATATGCGGCAAAGGACGAGGCCCAGGTCCGTAGCGCCATGTTTTGGTTGTTAGGTAGTTTGACAGGGATTCAATGGAAGGTTGTTCCTGTAATGATGATATCCCTGGCGGTTTTAATGCTTTTTTGCTGGCTTTACCGCCATGAGCTGGATATTATGCTTTTGGGAAGTGAGGAAGCTCGATCTCTGGGAATGTCTTATCAGCGGTTGCAGCGTATGTCGGTTATTATGGCCTCTGTATCCGCTGCTGTAGTGACATCTATTGCAGGCGTTATCGGATTTGTTGGTCTCATAGTACCCCACATGGCGCGGCGTATTGGGCGTCCGGACCATGCCCCCATGCTTTGGGTCACTGTTTTGTTGGGAGCACTGGTGATGGTAGTGGCAGACGCATTAGCGCGGAGCCTTTTCCGTCCGGAGGAATTACCTATAGGTATTCTCACCTCATTTTTGGGAGCACCGGTTTTCTTGTGGATTATATGGAGGCAGTATGCACGATAAGGATATGTTGCTCGAGACAAGGAATTTGTCCCTTAATATTGGGGGGAAAAATGTATTATGTGAGGTTTCAGCCAATTTTTCT
>NZ_JAZTZI010000124.1:0-66848 GCF_045637405.1 Anaerovibrio sp. | reverse complement strand
CCCAATCATTGCCTGTTACAATATGGCATGTTGTATCTGCTTACTGGTATAAACCTCGTAAACATGTGTATATTATTACGCGAATATTTAGTTTTGTCAACACATTTAGATATATTTTTGTAAAATAATTGTAAACTTTGAAAAAATGTATCGTTTGGTTGTACATATGTTCATATAAAAGTGTAAATAAAAAGCAGGGACTAATGCCTAGAGCAATTAGGGGTTCATGACCGATGCTCTAGGCAGTAGTCCCTGCCATTATTATTACTTTTTTATTTTATTCTGCCTCAGCTTCAACACTACCATCGATAACAACTTCATTATTACCATCTACCAGGCTGTCTGGATCAATGGTAATGGTGGTATGCTCGATTCTGGCATCTTCCACATTAATACCGGTTTCCTCAACGGTAATAAAGCGAATACCATCACGGGCTTCCTTAGGATTGTAGCCACTATAACGTATTTTCTTACTTTCTTCAGTGGCACCATTCTTGCTTTCTTCTGCTGTTTCCTGAATCTGCTCAGCAAAATGCTCGTCATCGATATTTTCAAAAACATCTGGATGATGATGTGCTGTATTATGAGACTTAACTGGAGATAAGATTTCCCTAAACATTTCAGGGTTAGTCTCAGGAGTAAAATTATCAGGAAGCGTTTTACTGCCTGATCTTTTAGTAACTACATTGTCCGGAACAATATCTAATGTACCCTCGTTACTGTAGTGAAGCTCGTAATTTTTTTCGATGTCTTTGCCATCCAGCTCCACATCACCCAGCTTATAAGAGTAAATAGCATATTTACCATCGGATTCCTTGTGAATAAGAATATCCGTGTTTTTATCAATAACCCTTGACTCGGTATCTTTGCCGGCATTAGTTACATTAGTATTTGCTTCCAGCTTTGTAATTTTATCTGATGGGATTGCTTTTTTACCTTCATTTTTTACAGGAATATTATTTTTGTCATTATGATAATCAAAGCTCTTTAAATTACCATTATTGAGGGTATCACTGCCAGAATCAGTATTTCGCCGCAGGGCATAATATTCATAAATACCCTTAGAGGTATCCTCACCATATTTTTTAGTCCCCACCAGACCAACATCAAGTCTTGCCTTATTTACAATAAGCTTGTCAGTGAAAGCAATTCTGTAGTTATAGTTATCTTTATTTTTCTTAGTAAATATAGGATTGGTAAAGCCCGTTGTATATGTACCGGCATCAAGACTATTGCTGTCAGAATTATAGTTAACGTCAGTGGCATCAACATTATACAGGTTTTCAAGAGTATCACCCTTGGCAAAATCTGTTGTAATTTTCATAGCATATTTACCGCTATCAGCCACGTAATTATCAGCAAACTCAGCACCTTTAACTGCATTATTACCATAGGTTTTTCCGCCAGTTACAGAAACCTTTAATGTTTTTGGTGTGATAATCATGCGGGCATCATCACTGGTGTAATAGCCATGCTGCGGAGACCACATGGTGGAATTGTCGTAGGTATATACGGAAGAATGGCTGGTATCAGCATTGGCACTACCGGACTTGATTACCCAGTCACTAGCCTTATAGCCTCCTGTTATAACATCCTTTACCAAACCATAATTTTTGGAATATACATTCTTACCATCACCGTTATCAAAGAAGGCACCACCATAATAATTAGCCACATCGGTGGTCATAAGGTTATGAACAGTTCCGTCATATTCATACTGACGGTTAATGTTAATCCAGCGCATGAAATGATTTAACAACGGCGTGGAGGAATTATTGTAGATAGTCCAACCATTACCAGTATTCTTTCCACCAGTCCAGGTAGTATCATTGATGTTCTGCGCCTGATAAAGAATCTTAGCCGTAATTCCCTCGATGGCGACGTCATTGCCGACAGCCTTAGCCTGATTGGTAATATTGGTAGTACCATCATTTTCCGTTGTTACATAGAAGCTGTCATTAATGGTGCCAGCCTCATACTTACCTACGAAGGCCCCAACATTGGACGCTCCCTCATTGGACTTCACCTGACCAGCATTATACACCTGCTCCATGGAGCCGTTAGACATGATGCCTACAATACCGCCTACATTTTCTGTACCAGTTACAGTAGCATCTCTGTAGGCCAAGCGGTTGTTATATACACGCTGGGTTTCAGGAATAGCATTTAACTGTTCAGAAGTAAGCTCTTCACTACCCTTCATCCACACCTGTTTATCATGATTATAAGTATATGAGCCAGCATGTTCGCCATCAATAACCTTAAAGCCATAATACTCTGCGTCATTTGTGCTTGTCTTTAGTACAGTGTTATTATCCGCATTATAAGCCTTGGTAATAGAGCCACCAAACATGGAGCCCACTACACCACCAACATTTGTAGAGCCTTCAATATTACCGGCATTATAGGACTGGTCAATAATACCACCAGTCATGTTACCTACGATACCACCTACATTAGTGTTACCGTTAACCTTGCCATATACAGAAGTACCAGCACCTACGGAAGCTTCACTGACAACGGAACTACTGCTTAAAGCGGCATTTTCATTGGTATTATAGGTATACTGTATTGTTCCATTTTCCAAGGTGCCTACAATACCGCCTACATCAGTTGTGCCACTTACCTTACCATTGGAATATGAGTCTGTAATAGCAACGGCAGTTAAATTTTCTGTAGGGTCTGTTGTAATATTCTCTCCAGTGGCAAATTTATTGTCTTTAGTATTCAAAGTTGAATTAATATAACCAGCCAATCCACCTGCTGAAGTACCAGAAGACTGAATAACGCCACTATTACTGCTCTTATATATGTTGTTGTTGGAACCTTCATCACTTCCGCCAGCAGCTTCACCAGAAAGGCTGCCTACGAGGCCACCTACTTTATCGACGCCGCCAATCTGTGCATTATTGCTGGAAAAACGGATAGTACCACCATTAGATATTTCTCCAACAATACCACCAACATTATCATTACCAGTAATGTTATTAGTTTCGGAAATAACATTGTTGGCTGGTATACTCTTTCGGACGGAAATACTGCTAAATTTTGAGTGGTCAGTGGCCTGCCCGGCGATACCGCCTACATTATTTTTACCAATAATATTGGAGTCAACTAAATTCATAGACCAGAAGGAAGCCCCATTAGCCACGCCAAAGAGACCGATATTATCCTCAGTCGAACGGTTTATAGTTAAATCGAGAATGGAATAACCATTGGAGCCACCGCTGCCGGTAAAGCTGCCCTTAAATGGGTTATCAACAGTACCAATGGACTTAAAGCCTTTGCCAGCATTCCAATTTGCGGTATCTGCGGCATTGAAGGTACGGCCCTGAGCGTAGGAACCGCTCATATTAGCTTTATCGGAATACTGAATAGCCTCCATCTGATAAAGGTTATTTACCAGCATATTATAGCTTTGGCTGATGATACCACGGGAAGAGGTTTTGATAGTTTTATCCTCAGTCCGGGAAAATTCATTAAAGCTCTGGGCCACCTTGCTCTTATAGGCAGACGCCTCACTGTCATACTTGGTATAGTCCTTCTGAGTATAGGTAACACTGTCGTCAGCTAAAACGACTGCCTGGTTGCCGGCTGAATCCTTTAAATCGGCTACTTTAGCCCCATTAATCGTCTTTGTCTCCCCATCCACCTCATGCTCTACAAGATCAGGATTGTAGTATATCCCCACACTATGGGAAGCAATCTGGGAAGCATCCGCATTATTTAGATAAACCTTGGCAGCCACGCCATCACTATTAATATCATCAGCATTTTGGTCGGCACGCAGGGTAATGGAACCGGTTCTGGTGCTGGAATCTCCTTCCACGGAGAAAGCCTCAGAGCCCACCGTCTTATCACCGGAAATAGTGGTAGAGGTTACTGCCTGTAAGGAGCCCTTTTCCCCCACGTTAATATCCCCATCAGCCACCAGCTTAATGGTGTTATTGGCAAAGGAAAAACCGGTCGCCAGCTCGATTCCCTCGGTATTTAACGGTGAATTTTCTATATCATTCTTCACCATACCCAACAGGCCCTCCATATAAGCACCATTGGTGGAGGCATTAATAGTTCCATTTACGGTGATATTGGCATTAGTAGTATTGTTTTGCGCAAAAGACAGCTGTCCATTTAAAAATTTACCTTCATCAATCTCTGCTGTAGATACAATAACACCAGCCGCATTAACCTCTGAACCATCATAAAACATTGTTCCATTAGGATTTACCAAAAGGAAGGAACCAATGGAATTAATATGACCGGCAATTTCCGACATACCGCCAGCCGCATTAACCCGATTTAGGGTCATAGCAGCCACATTAGGCTTTCCATTCAAGGTCTGAATAAAGTTTACCGTAGCATCCCTACCAACGTTAAAGCTGTTCCAATCAATAATAGCCTTATCGGTGGACTGGAGCACGTTCATAGTATTATTTTCTTCATTGGTGGAAATTGTAGCAGTACCGTGGGAAATACTGCCACCAGTAGGCAAAGCATTATCCGCAACCTCAGCATATCCCACTCCAAAGGGTCCATAGCACAAGGTAGCTGTAGCCAGCCCTAATATTATTTTTTTACTTAATAAATTTCGATTAGTCATTATAAAATTACGTCTCCATTTTATATTATTAATGAATAATATTTAAATCTTCTTTACAGCCTGGAACCACCATATACCATCCATATCATGTCCGTAGCTATTTGAATAACGGTTACCGATAGGTATGGCATAATCAATTCGTACATACCAGTCTCCTGGCTGCTGATAAATAAGTCCGAGGCCTGCACCCTGAAGATAACGGGATTCACTGTTGCCAAATGGATTATGATGTACCATATTTACCCAGCCCACATCGTAAAAGGCCGCCAGCTTGAAATTGGAATCTCCCAAGGTCTGACGCAATTCAAAGGAGCCAAGGAAACCGTCATCACCGCTGGCTTCACCCTGCGGAAAAGCCCTAACACCGTTGTAGCCGGCAATATAAAATTTTTCTGAGGAATCCAGATTATCCCATGACTTCTGGCCTGACAGGGTAAGATGGGCTGTCAATTTATCATTTAGCTTTTGAATATGATAAAAATCAATGTTGGTCTTCTGATAGTTGCCCTCTGTACCTAGTACATCTCCAGCCTTGGCATAAGGAGTATCCATTGCAGCACGACCAATGGTGTGCATTACCTTATAATTTGAGGCAAACCACTTAGTACGATAATCTCCGTCCAACCCAAAGCGTATGCCATAAAGGTGTCTTTGTGAATCGGTATTCCAGAAGCCAATACGGTCAGTCAGCCTGGTATATTCCACATTGAAGCGGAAGTATAAATTATTATCCAAAGTACGCTTTAACGGTGTTCGTGTAGCCAGCCTAAAAGTATCTGATTTACCATAAGCATGCAGCGGACGATATTTTTCACCCAGTTCATAGTCTGTTCGGTAATATTCCAGAGAAGCAAAAGTACCATAATTAAAAACCGGTAACTCATATTTTATTGAATAATTCTGTAAATCATCATATTGGGTACTGCGCATATAACCAAGCTGGAGCTGATCCCCAACATGACTCAAATTATTCCAATGGTACAAAGCGCCTATACGATTTCTGCCAGTGTAGTGGTTGCCAAAATTATCCACATAAATAAATCCACCATTAGTTTCAGTGGTGGTAAGTTTGAAAACAGTATTCGCTTCACCATTGGATTTTCCCGGTGACAAAAAGGCATGAGCCTTTACGCCAGCTATATCATTTAAAATAAACAGCATCCGATCCAGGTCGTGTTTATTAATGACTCTGTCTTTCTTGGCTCTATGGGTTAATCCCTCTGCTCTGCCTGTCAACAGCTCAGAGGAGTTATCAAAGGAAATATCATCATAAGCGCCTTCCATAACATCTATCGTGACTATTCCCTCTGTAATATTTTGAGTCGGCAAGTATGCAATGGTAGTCATATAGCCATGTTTCCGGTAATAATCGGTAATAGCCTGACTTATCTGCAGCATATCATTAAAGGTCATTTGTGGTGTAATCAGGTGTCCCACCTGCTCCATCAGCTCACTGGTGGAAAAAATGGTGTTGCCCTCCAACCGTATTTCATTCACCTTTACCTTAATTTTATTATCGCCGAGCTTCTGCTGGCCAAGGTCAATATTAACCTCTACATCATCAGTATCGGATTTAGGCTTCCAATTTCTTTCCTTGTTAATATTAGAAGAAATAACACCAGCATCCGGCATATCAAATGGAGCTGCTGTAGCCTCACTATATGGCAGCATCAATAGAGAAAGACCCAAACCTAAAAAACTTAATTTCTTACTCATAAAATAAAGAATTAATCTCCTCAACGTAGTAATTATCCTTTTTTACATAACGGAATTAATTATACCACACATTTTTACCATTAGCATACTACAAAAGTCCTATTTCTTTTATAATTAATAACATATTAACCATAATACTTAAAATTATTTCTTAAAGAAAAGAAAAAAAGAACCAGTAATAACTGGTTCTGCTTTACCATGCTTTATAAGGCTTTAAACATAGACTGGAATTATAGTAACGCTTATCATCCGATACTTCCCTGTCAATCCAGTCCGGCAGCTTCACTTCTTCCTTAATAGAGGAAAGCTCTACCTCCGCCACAATAAGGCCTTCATTATCACCAAAGAACACATCAATCTCCCATGTGTGTCCCAAATGCTCCTCTATATGACGTGTTTTTTCTATAAGTGGCTTATGACATAAATTATTTAGGAGCTTTGTGGCATCGTCAAAGGGAATCTCGTATTCCATTTCCATACGGGAAATCCCTTGATTTTCGCCTTTAATTGTAAGATAGCCCTTTTCTCCCTTGGTACGGACACGAACAGTACGCTCCTTGTCTGTACATAAGTAGCCTTGACGAATGTTTACGCCATTATCTCTGGGCTGCCATTTATCTTCATTTATGAGGTATTTACGCTCTATTTCAATACCCATTACTGCTCTCCGATAATACGTACCTCTGGATATAGCTTTACGCCCTTTTCCTTGTATACTCTGTCCTGAACTTCCTTTATAAGGTCAAGAACATCCTGGGCAGTGGCATGGCCGGAATTAACCACGAATCCAGCATGTTTGGTGGAAATCTGGGCACCTCCCACCTGAAGGCCCTTTAACCCGGTGCTATCAATCAAGGTTCCCGCATAATATCCCTCTGGACGCTTAAATGTACTGCCGGCACTTGGCATTTCAAGAGGCTGCTTGCTTTCACGACGTGCAGTATAATCATCCATTTTGGCTTGAATATCTTCCTTGTTGCCTGGCTGCAGCTCAAGAGTAATCTCAGCGATGGCTTGTCCGTTAGCCTGGAAAACACTGTGACGATAACCGAAGTTAAACTCATCAGGACCATAAGTCAAGACCTTGCCGGTGGCAGTTACGGTCTTTACTTCCTTTACAACGTTCTTCATTTCCCCATCGTAGGCACCGGCATTCATAAATACGGCACCCCCCAAGGAACCTGGGATGCCGCAGGCAAATTCCATACCAGTAAGACTGTTTTCAGCTGCATATTGGGAAATATGCTTAAGATATGCACCCGCACCAGCAATAATCCTATTGCCTTCACAACGCTTATAGGACATTGGTGCATGGAATTTCAGTACAGCTCCTCTTATCCCCTTGTCCAATACCAGAACATTGGACCCATTGCCAAGAATAGTAAAAGGAATATCACACTGGTTCATGAGCTTTACTACCGCCTGTAGCTGATCCATGCTGCCAGGGAAAATAAGGTAATCCGCCGGTCCACCAATATTAAAGGTAGTGTGCTTGCTCATAGGTTCATTTATATAAAACTGTTCTGCAGGTAAAATTTTCTTTATGCCATCAACAAATTCCTGATTTATTTCCATTACATCATTTCTCCAATTAGTAAATTTGTTTTTAACAACTTAATTAACCTCTATATTATACTCGTTTCCTTCCAATTTGAAAAGACTTGATTCCCATTACTTGATTCTCATTTGTTCATTATTGGGAAGATTTCGCATGTGGAAAAATATGAATAATTGCGTTATAATTTACTCTATGAGTTTATTATAATTATAGGTGAATTTGTAATGCGCAAAATAATTGTCGGTTTTATCACTTTTCTTTTATTAACACTTTGTTTTACAGCATTATGTGTGTTTTTAACAGAGAAAACTGATTTATTTAACTTGAAGAATTTTAAAATTGAGGCTACCTTCACTGAGGAAAATGGCAAGATGACTATGGACTGGACCCGTTATCCATATCCTTGCTTTTATAAGGTGGAGGTGTATTCCAAAACCACCGGTAAGGTGCCGGACAGTCCTGAATATCATCATTTAAAAGAAGAATATACTTTTGAAAATAACTATGATGTACCTACTACCGCAATACCTACCTACTATAAGATTACAGCCTATGGTATTTTTGGCAAGCTGTCCTCTGATGAAATCTTCGTAGCAAATCCAAACTACAATAATCCGATTAGACCTATTCCAATATATAAATACACTACTGACAATCCAGCCAGTCCTATACCATATCTGGTATGGCATAGTATTCCCGACGGAGTTCTATATGAGCTGGAGCTTCTTTCCGGTCCACCGGATGAGGAAAATACTATTACTTTATCCAAGACCAACCATCTGATGTCAACCCAAAAGGTCTTTACCAATGGTATACAAATAGATCTTAGACCGTATTTGAATCAGCCTCGTCTTTTCTGGCGTGTCAGGGCCTTAAATCTCCGAAAGGAGCCTATTGGTGTATTCTCAACCGCTGAGCAGATTATAGTGGATTCATCCAAGCCAATACCAAATAAGCCTTTGCTGAATAATTTTGATGTAATGCCTGGTTTTAAGCAGCCAATTTATCCTGTATTCCACTGGATACCAATGTTTGGAGCTGACAGATACGAGGTAGAGCTTATGGCGCAGCCTCCTGTGGAGGAAAATAACACTGTGGCCACACCTCATCGTGCCTGGGCAAAGACTGTAACAGACTCCTTCAGCTGTTATGATGAATATCCCAGAAGGTACGCCGGAAAATATTATTGGCGTGTACGGGCTGTAAATTTAAGGGGCGAAACCATTGGTGTATTCTCCGATACAGATACCTTTGAGGTTGAAAGTCATCTCACCCGTCCATTTGCTGCAGCCTTTGGCGACAGTATTACTCATGGCGGCGGTGCCGTATCCTTTTCTCCTTGCAGTATGCAATACAGCTATACTACATATCTTGATTTTCCTGCCATTAATATTGGCCGCAGCGGTGATACATCAAAAATGTCCCTTGACCGCTTTGACAACGATGTTCTTCCAATTAAACCGGTTAATCTTATGATACTTACCGGCTCCAATTGTCTTAGGGATTCCTTTATTACCGCTGAAATGGTAATAGCTGACCTGGAGGGAATTTACCAGAAGTGTATATCCAACGATATCAGGCCTATTATGCTTACACTGCCACCAATTAATCCGGCTAACATAATGCTGGCATTCAGAACGCCTACGGATCCTAACTGGTATTCCAAAATGGTGAAAATCAACACCTATATTAAGACTAAACCGTATTACATTGATCTGGAGCCATATTTCTATGATTATACCCATACCTTTATGGATCCGACTTTTGCCAATGACGGTCTTCACCCTGATATAATGGGTAAAATGATTATGGCAGAGGTTATTAATTCCCACAAGGAAGTATTTAAGCATTAATCAAGAGTATTTGATTCAATAACAAATTCTATGAAAAAATACCAGTCATCAAAGCTGTAAACCTTGGTGGCTGGTATTTTGTATTTATTTGATTATCGTTCAAACAGCATGGATAAGATGGCTTCAAAATCTGAATTCTCTGCCGCTGACTTTATACTTTGGCAAAGCTCAGCATCTGAATCTGGAACACGATACCCTTCTATTTCTGCAAAAACAGCTGCTATGCTTTCTGCATCATGAGCTTCAGCAGATGCCCTGACTTCTTCATATACAGTATCCATCAGCTCTGCATCTGCCTCCGGCATATCATCTTCCATATTGTCGTTGACATCCTCTGCCACATCATTTGCAGCATTGTCTTCCGCATCATTCTCAGTGAAAACTAAGGACAATGGTTCCTTAAAGCTCCTATACGTCGCTATGAAGTCATTATGATGCTGGTTGATATAGTCCAAATCCCCAGCCTTGCCGGCATTTTCCAGCTGCTGGGCCTCTTCAGCAATGGCCTCTGCTCCAATAAGACGGGCAGAGCTCTTCATTGCATGTACTTTTATGGTGTAGTCATTGATATTACCCTCAGTATAGAAGCCATCAACAATTCCCGTGTCTTCCTCTATGGACTCGTAAAAGATTTTCAGTAATGGCAAATAATACTCTGAACTACCGCTGTTTTTTATTCCCGCAGCCAGATTAATCCAGTCCTGGTCCTTAAGCGGTGCCAATACAGCAGGAATATTATCCTGCTCTTCTTCCTCAACGGTATCAACATCGTCTTCCCCTGTAATAATTATTTTATCTCCCGGAAGATAAGCCATCAGCATATCCTCCAGCTTGCTAGGATGAATCGGCTTGGTAAGATAATTATCAAATCCCGCTGCGATATACTGTTCCCTTGCACCGGATATAGCATTAGCGGTCAGACATACAGATACGGTGCAGTCATTCAAGCCTTCAGCCTGCTCTTTCATTTCATGCAGGGTTTCGATACCATCCTTCCCCGGCATCATATGATCAAGGAAAATCATATCATACATCTTGTTCTTGGTCATCTGAAGTGCCTCATCACCACTTTCTGCCGTATCAATATTTATCCTGGTACGCTTCAGAAGGCTCTTGAACACCGTCAGATTCATCGTATTATCATCCACCACCAGCACATTAGCATCTGGTGCCGTGAACTTCTCCTTATATTTCTTATGCTCCTTTAAAAGCACATTAACAGATGTCTTGTAGTCTCCTAATGGCTCCCACTTGCCAACCTTCTGTCGTAAATCGAAGAAGAAGGTGGTACCAACACCATAGGTACTCTCCACCTGCAGATGGCTACCCATCATTTCAAGCAGATTTTTCGTGATGGTCATACCGAGGCCGGTACCCTCGATATTGCGATTCCGCTTTTCTTCTATGCGCTCAAATTTGGAAAATAGCTTTTCCATATCCTCCGGTTTTATACCGATACCCGTATCCTTCACCTTCACATGAAGAATAATACTATCAGTGGCGTCTTCACAACGATCATATCCAACAGAAAAAGTCACACTGCCTTTTTCCGTGTATTTTACCGCATTTGTCAAAATATTTGTGATAACCTGCTTTACACGAACCTCATCGCCAAAAAGCTGCTTTGGTACATTGGGGTCAAATTCAACATTAAAGGTAAGTCCTTTGTCGTCAGCCCGGTTATGAATCATTACCACCATATCGTTTAGAGTGGATGAAAGATCATAATCCACTGGAATAATATCGATTTTACCAGCCTCAATCTTCGAGAAATCCAAAATATCGTTTATCAGTCCTAACAGGGTATTGCCTGAGCTTCGTACATTTTCCGCATAGGACAGAATATTATCGTCTTCACATTCACGGAGTATCAGCTCATTCATGCCCAGAACCGCATTAATTGGTGTACGGATTTCATGGGACATATTGGAAAGGAATTCGCTCTTGGCTTGAGATGCCTGTTCAGCAGCCTCTTTTTCCCGGCGCAGGGATTCCAGGCTGGCACGACGGTATTCCTCTACTCTTTCACTTATAACGAAGGTATGCAGGAGACAGGTGCCAAGCATATAACCAATGGTATACATTGGAATGAAGAGAAATTCAAGCTGAAGAATAAGGGATATTGCGATAACCAATACAAACAGACAAATGGTCCGATGGCGTTTCTTTATGGTTCCTTCCAACCTTAACATAGCGCTGAAGGTGTAGGCAGCTGTCAACAAAAACAGCACTATCTGGAAAACAAGCTGTGCATACCGGGCCGGACAAGCATGATATTCGCCAGCCTCATCAAACCAAAACAGCACAGGAGTAGATATGCTGGCAAGAGATGCCAGTGTAATAACTACAAAGAAAATGCGTCCCGTCCAGAGAAGAAACTTTCCAAATTTGTGTTCCTCCCCTAAATATGTAACCACGAACCGTGTCCAAGTGAGTATGCCCGCAGCCATGACAATATAGTATATAACCACATTGGCAAAGAGCAGGTTAAATAAATTCAGCTCACTAAAAACGCCCCATAGTGTATCGGAAATATAGTATGCCAAAACAGCAAACAGAAATCTCCTATACATTTTTACTGCAGGAAGATTTTGATTTTTGCCATACTGAAATAAAATATCATAATTTACAAGCAAAAGAATGAGTATAGCAAGTAGTCCAATTAAAGCCAGATAAAACATAGAGATTGCCCCTCTCCATTAATCTGCAAGAACTCCCCTTAAGGATTCCAACAAGCTGCTTCTGGTAGTTGATTTTAAAATATATCCATCTGGCTTAAGGGCCATAACCCGTTCTACCCCTTCTCTGGTGCCTACACCGGTCAGAAAAACAACAGGAATATGTTTGGTGGACTGCTCCTGGCGCAGCATCTGGAAAACCTGCGGTCCATCCACCACAGGCATCTCATAATCAAGCAAAATTAAATCCACCGGAGTTTTCAGCAAAAAGGTGATGGCATCCATTCCAGATGTGACACTATATACCAGATAATCCTCCTTTATCCATTCTGTAACCATTTTGGAGAAGGATGGATTGTCATCCACGATAAGTATTTTTTTCTTTCCACCAGTGTAAATCGTATTTAGAACCGTCTTTTCCAGCTCATCCATTTTAAGTGGACGGTCAAGCCATGCAAAATGCTCCAAACGATGATTATGCTGCATCAGACGCTGACGGTCCTTCTTTTCACCTATCAGCAGCATGTTTGTACTGGTATACCACAGCTGCTCCTGAATTTTGTCCAGTATCTCTATTCCCTCCTGATCATCGGCAATATCGCCTGGCAGGTAGGTAACGAATAACAGTGCAGAATCTGCCATTTCCGCGATTTTGTCCAAATCACCTACAATAGTTACCACATTGTAGCCACACTCCTTGAGCTTCCGTTCAACAGCCTTTGCTACCACACTAGGTTTATATAAAAATAACACAATGCTAAAATCTATATCCATATCCAGGTACCTCCCTATAAATTACTGCTTCTTTGTCAATTCTATGTGTATGACCTTAATTCCTTCTTTATCTTAAGTCATTGGTCCCTAATCTGTCAAAGAAACTCTTCCCTATAACGTGACTATATATAACTGAGCCTCTTGATTAAATATATTTAGGTAAGGGACTGTAGTTATGTTAAACATTTATTAATTGTTACTATTCGTTATTCAATTGTAATTTCCTGCTTGGAAACATTATTTGTATTTTAAACTAAAATACCAGCCAACAAAAATTCTTTTGCTGACTGGTACTTTTTTAGATTAAATAATGAATTATATTAGTTTAATATCTAAATTAAGCTATGACTATATTATCTTTCTAGTTTTTATCGGGAATAATCTGCAACTCTCCCTTACCATTGCTTACTCTCATGCCGGGAGCTACAGAGCTGGTTATAAAGCAGTTACCGCTAATAATACATCCATCCCCGATAACCGTTTCGCCCCCAAGGATGGAGGCATTGGAATAAATAGTAACATCATTGCCGATAGTTGGATGGCGACGCATGCCACGCAGGCTCTGACCTCCTCTGGTAGACAAGCCACCAAGGGTAACCCCCTGATAAAGCTTTACTCTGTCACCAATGATGGTGGTCTCACCTATTACCACACCCGTTCCATGGTCTATGAAAAAATACTCACCTATTTGGGCTCCTGGGTGAATATCTACCCCTGTACGACTGTGGGCATGCTCCGTCATAATACGCGGAATCATGGGAACCTCCAGCTTATACAGTACATGGGCTATACGATTTACCATAATGGCATAAAAGCCTGGATAAGAGAAAATAATCTCATCAAAGCTGGTGGCTGCCGGGTCTCCGTCATAGCCTGCCTGAATATCCTTCTTTAACAGCTGACGGATTTCCGGAAGGGTATCAATGAACACCCCAACTATGGCTTCAGCATGATCCTCTCTAACCTCATCGTTCTTATTCATGTACTCAGGATGCTGTTGAAGAGAAATCATAACCTGCTTAGTAAGACAATTCGCAACATTGGACAGCCGTGTCCCCATTTCATAACACATCGAATAGCTGCCCGGAGTTTTTTGATTGGCAAAATGAGCAGGAAACAGAATAGCCACCAGATTATCCAATATCCGTATGATAGCATCCCTATCCAACTGCAAATGCTCAAACAGCTTGCTGGCAGTATGGGATTCTACCACATCTGCAAATATATCATCTGTAACACCCTGTATCTTTTCCTCCATTATTGCCATTAAATATCTCTCCAAACCATTAAAATTAAACTATTTTGGAACCGTCGTAAATCTCGCCACCTACATCAAGTCCCAAGCCATACTTCTCAGCCCACTCTGACTTATACTTTACAGCCTGAGCATGAATAGCCTTAAAACCATTCTCATCCAGGGTTTTCTTTACCTTGGCCGGGCAACCCACTACCAAGGAATTAGGTGGAATAATAGTACCCTTGGTAACCAGAGCACCAGCACCCACAATAGAGCCACGTCCTATAACTGCACCGTCAAGAATGGTGGCACCCATACCAATAAGACAATAATCCTCAATGGTGCAGGCATGAAGGGTAACACTGTGCCCTACAGTTACATAATCGCCCACGATACAGGCATAGTCGTCAGCCACATGAAGACAGGAGTTATCCTGAATGTTGCTGTAGCGACCAACCACAACCTTATTTACGTCTCCACGAAGGGTGGCATTTGGCCAAACACTGGCGTATTCCTTTAACTCCACATCCCCCACCAGAGTGGCGGTACTGAAGGAATATGCCTTTTTGTCAATAACTGGGTATCTTCCTTCAAATTCATAAATATAATGCTTGGCATCCTGCTCACGAATCTTAATGTACTCCATTTTCATATACCTCATTCATAAAACACAAAACACGAACCACAAATTTCTTTTAAGTATACAGCTTTTGTAGGTTTTTATCAATAATTATTCAAACAAAGGCTTACAAGCTGCAGACAGCTTATCCTTCTTAGCCTGTGCCTCTGCCAAATCCTTCCCCAATGTCGTAAAGTATGCCTTAATCTTTGGCTCAGTGCCTGAAGGCCTTACCACGATGGTTGCTCCGTCCTCCAAGGTGTAAATAAGAACGTTGGCAGAAGGAAGTCCTGTTTCCTCTGTCTTTTTGTAATCCACAGCCTTGGTAACCTTCAGCCCTGCAAATTCAGCAGGTGGATTGTCGCGGAGTCCCTGCATAATGCCGGCCATCTTATCCATACCACTGAGACCTGGGAATTCAAAGCTGTCAATCTTGTTGTAATAACGGCCATACTTGGCATAGATTTCCTCAAGGCGGGCCTTTATGCTGGAGCCGATACTTCTGTAATAAGCAGCCATTTCACAAATAAGCATAGAAGCTACCACTGCATCCTTGTCACGGACATAGGAACCGGAAAGATAGCCATAGCTTTCCTCAAAGCCAAAGATGAAACGCTCCTCCTGACCTGCTTCCTCCAAATGGAGAATCTGGTCACCAATCCACTTAAAGCCAGTGAGAACCTTTCTGAGCTCTACGCCGTAATTTTGGGCCACCGCATCAGCCAATGGGGTTGATACCAAGGACATTACCGCCACAGGATCCTTAGGCATAGTACCCTTTTCAATGCGTCCAGCGCAGATATAGTCAAGGAGCAATACTCCCATCTCATTTCCGGATACCAATTCATAGGAACCATCCGGACACTTCATGGCAATACCAACACGGTCTGCATCCGGGTCAGTAGCCAGCATCAAATCCGCATCGCACTTCTCTGCCAGCTTCAGCCCAGCCTCCAAAGCCTCATAAATTTCCGGGTTAGGATAGCTGCAGGTGGTGAAATAGCCATTTGGATACTCCTGCTCTGGTACGATGGTAATATCGTTGATACCAATATCCTTCAGGACCTGAGTTACCGGAACCAGACCGGAGCCGTTTAATGGACTGTAAACCAGCTTTAAGCCGCTTGTTTTAGCCAACCCCGGGCGAACCTGTCTGGACTCAATAGCATCATAAAAGGCCTTTTTACAGCCATCATCCACAAAGCGGATAAGACCATCTTCTACACCCTGGGCAAAGGACATGGTCTTGGCCCCTGTAAGAACATCAGTCTTTTGAATTTCATCGTATACAATGGCAGCCGCATCATCGGTCATCTGACAGCCATCAGGACCATAAGCCTTATAGCCATTATATTTTGATGGATTGTGGGAGGCGGTCACCATAATTCCAGCATTACACTTGTAATATCTGGTAGCAAAGGATAATGCAGGCACCGGCATAGCTGCATCGTAAATACGGACCTTTATTCCGTTAGCTGCCAAAACTCCTGCAGCGGTCTTGGAGAACACATCACTTTTTAGACGGGTATCAAAGCTGATAGCCACAGTCTGGCTGCCCCCCTGCTTCTTTACCCAATTAGCCAAGCCCTGGGTAGCCTGCCGTACAACGTAAATATTCATGCGGTTGGTACCGGCCCCCAGTACACCACGAAGTCCAGCAGTACCAAATTTAAGGGATACAGCGAAGCGATCCTTGATTTCCTCATCATTTCCTTCAATTTTCGCTAATTCAGGATAAAGGTCGCAATCCTCAAGGTCAAAGGACATCCAACGCTTATATTCGTTCTGATACATAAATAGCCCCTCCATTTTTCAATATAATTCATTCTCTTTACACTTCGATAATAAACGGTCAAAATCCTTTATTTATCTGGAAAAAATCTATATTTAAGCAAAAAAAGATTTGTGTACTACTAAGGACATATAAATACAAAAAAGATGTGCGGACTCGAATATAGTCTACACATCTTTAATAATTTTATATTAGTTTTTCATTCGAAGAATTTTTGTAAGCAGTTCATCCGCCAGCTTATGCTTGGTCATAATCGGCAGCTCCTCAATAGTGCCGTTCCTGTAGAGCAGCTTAACCACATTTGTATCTGTATTAAAACCGGCATCCTTGCGGGACACGTCATTGGCCACAATCATATCAAGATTTTTCTTTTCCAGCTTGGCCTTGGCGTATTCCAAAAGCTTCTGGGTTTCAGCAGCAAAGCCCACCAAAATCTGGCTAGCTCTCTTTTTCTCCCCCAGCTCCTTTAATATGTCAGGATTCTTTTCAAGGACAAGGGTCAGCTCCTCATCATTCTTCTTTATCTTTTGGTCAGACACATCACGTACACGGTAGTCCGCCACAGCTGCTGCCTTAATAACCATATCTGCTTCAGAGAAATGCTTCATTACAGCATCACGCATCTCGGCTGCTGATTCCACGCCGATAAATTCCACGCCCTCCGGCGGTTTAAGTGCAGAAGGACCGGATACCAAAACAACCTCAGCACCCCGTTTTTGAGCTGCTTCCGCAATAGCATAGCCCATTTTTCCACTGGAACGGTTTCCAATGTATCTTACCGGATCTATAGGCTCGTATGTCCCTGCAGCAGTTACCAAAACCTTTATGCCCAGCATATCTGCAGCAAAAGCCATGGTAAAGCGCACAAAATCAAAAATATCGGCCGGTTCTGGCATACGCCCAACTCCGTCCACACCACAGGCCAAATGCCCGGATTCAGGGGGAATGAAATTCCAACCGTTTTCAATCAAAGCATCAATGTTTTTTTGAGTCAGCTGGTTTTCGTACATATTGCTGTTCATGGCAGGAGCAAAGAATATAGGTGCCTTGGTAGCCAGCAACGTAGTGGTAAGCATATCGTCAGCCATGCCCATTGCACATTTGGCAATAAAATTAGCAGTGGCAGGAGCCACAATAACCAAATCAGCCAAATTAGCCAAAGCAATATGCTCCACATTATGATTGGTTACCTCCCCCCACATGGTAGTGGTTACAGGATTTCCCGTAATCTCCCTAAACGTCAGGGGAGTAACAAAATTCTGGGCACCCTTGGTCATAATAACATGGACAGAGGCACCTGCTTTACGGAGCCTGCTGGCAAGATCCACAGATTTATAAGCTGCTATACCACCAGTAACTCCCAGTATAACATTCTTGTCTTTTAGCATAGACTATTCCTTATGACAACACAAAATGACGGTACGGGTTAAACATTATTTTATTTAGTGGTATTGCGCAGACGCTTGTAAGTAATCTTACCCTCGTAAATTTCCTCAAGAGCATTGGTTACATCTCTGGTGGAGGTACGCTCAGCAGTCACCTTATGGGTGCCATCCATAATATCACGGGCACGCTTTGCAGCAAGTGAAACAAGTGTGTAGCGGCTGTCAACCTTTGGTAATACCTGATCTAAAGATGGGGTTACAATATCCATTATAAAATCTCCTTCCGGTTCTTTAACTTATCCAAAATTTCAATATTTAAATCAGTGCGATGTCGTTCTGCCTCAATGATATTAGTGATTTCATCAGCAGCAATATCCACTGTTTTATTAACTACAACATATCTGTACTGACGGCCAATCTCAATTTCAGCAATAGCTGAACCAAGACGTCGCTTCAGACTTTCATCATCTTCAGTACCTCGGCCGCAAAGGCGGTTTCTCAGCTCCTCCAAAGAAGGAGGTACAAGGAAAATAAACAGCCCGTCAGGACATTTTTCCTTTACATTCATGGCCCCCTGGGTATCTATTTCCAAAATAATATCGATGCCCTTGGCTCTCTGCTCCTCTATATGCTTGAGAGGGGTTCCGTAGTAATTGCCATATACATTGGCCCATTCCAGAAGCTCCCCGTTATTAATCATAGCAACGAATTCTTCCTTGGTGTGGAAGTAATAATTTACACCATCCTGCTCCCCTGGGCGGGCAGCTCTGGTGGTGGCTGATACAGAATAGGCAATGTCAGGATTTTTTTTGCGAACTACCTCGCACACTGTCCCCTTGCCTGTTCCTGATGGTCCTGAAATAACAATCAGCAGACCTTTACGCATTAGCTTTTATCCTCCTCGTCAAATCGGTGTGACATGGTATCCGGCTGTACCGCAGACAATATAACATGACCGCTGTCCATAATAATAACAGCTCTGGTCCTGCGGCCATAAGTGGCGTCCACAAGCTGGCCTCTGTCCCTGGCATCCTGCATAACCCTTTTAATTGGCGCAGACTCGGGACTTACCATGGCTATCACCCTATTGGCAGATACGATATTACCAAAACCAATATTTATAAGCTTTATATTCATAAAAAGCCACGACCTTACTCTATGTTCTGAATCTGTTCACGAATCTTTTCAATTTCGCATTTTACATCAACAGCTATCTGGGCGGCCCCGGTGGAATTTGCTTTTGAAGCAACCGTGTTGATTTCCCGGTTCATCTCCTGAATCAGGAAATCCAGCTTACGGCCCACAGGCTCGTTGGACTTAATGATGGTTCTGAACTGGTCAAAATGGCTGTGAAGGCGGACAACCTCCTCAGTGTAATTCACCTTATCTGTATACAGTGCTGTTTCCTGAATAATGCGGTTTTCATCAATATCCTCTTTTGCCAGATACTGCTCCAAAAGAGTCTCCAGTTTCTGCCGATAAGCTGCCACGATTTCAGGAGCCAGCTTCTCCAGCTGAGAAACATAGTCCTCCAAGGTGTCAATACGGGCCAGCAAATCAGCCTGGATATTCTCACCCTCGTGTTCACGCATGGCCACAAGATTTTTCATGGCCTCCTCAACAGCAGAAAGAATAGCAGGACCTGCCTCATCCAGATCACTGGCATCGTCATCAACCTTTAGTACATCAGGGAAACGGGCAATATCCATGGCAGAATATGGTCTGTCAGTACCAATCTGCTTATTAATTGCCGCCAAGGCCTCACTGTAAGCATAAACCAGTCCCCTGTCAACAGTAATGGAAACCGCCTTTTCCCTAAGATCACGGAAGCTAACATTGATGTCCAGCTTGCCACGGGAGGCATATTCCTTAATTTTCTTGGTTATATCTCCCTCGAAACGTGCCAAGGTGTGATGCATGTGGAAATTTACTTCCAGATACCGCTGATTAACGGTTTTTATTTCAACATGAGCCTTGAAAGAATCGTTTTCAAAATCGCCGGCGCCAAAGCCGGTCATACTTTTTATCATTGTATACTCCTAAAATTTAAATGGTCTCAAACCAGTATTAAATCTCTGCAACCCCGGTAAATACCTCTTCTGCCGGGCCAGTCATATATAGATGATTATTATCAGCCCACTCCACCTGAAGCTTGCCACCATCCAGCTGAATTTCTGCCTTGCGGTCTGCCAGACCGTTCAATACAGCAGCCGTAAGTGTGGCGCAGGAACCAGTACCACAGGCCAGGGTTACAGCAGCACCCCGCTCCCAAACCCGCATACGAAGGTGGGTCTTATCCTTTACCTCGACAAATTCAGTATTGGTCTTTCGTGGGAATTTTTCATGGGACTCAAAAAGAGGACCGTACTCATAAATAGGGAAGCTCTCTGCATCCTCAACGAACACTACACAATGAGGATTGCCCATGGAAACACAGGTCATCTTAAAAGACTTGTCCTTTACATTAATGGATTCACTGATAACCCTGTTCATCCCAAAGCCCTGAACTGGAATATTATCACCTTCAAGGATTGGTTCCCCCATATCAACTTGAACCTGGCTCACGCGGCCATTTTTCAAAATCATCTTGGGAACAAGAATCCCTGCACCGGTTTCCACGGTGAATTCCTCTTTGGCTACAATACCCTTTTCATAAACATAACGGGCAAAGCAACGGATGCCGTTGCCGCACATTTCCGCCTCACTGCCATCAGCGTTTATAATCCGCATACAAATATCGGCCTTATCAGAGGGCAGCACCAGCAAAATACCATCTGCCCCAATACCATAATGGCGGTCACAAAGTGCCTTGGCTGCACCAATATAGTCCAGCTTCGGCTCCTTTAAACAATCAATTAAAACAAAATCATTACCTGTGCCCTGAAGCTTGGTAAAATTAAATTTCATTATCTGTTCCTCCACAACTTACATAGGAGTTTGTATTCTACACATCAATATATTTTATCATATTTTTGGGTATTGTAAATATATCATAACTGTAAAAGCTGGTTATAAACCTGCTCCAGCTCTACGATATTCAGCCCGCCGTCGAGGGCTTTGATATTTGTTTCCAGACGTTCCTTCAAGCGTTTGCTAAAACGTTGGCACACCTTATCATATAGACCGCAAAGGGCTTCTTTCTCCTGACTTAGGAGCTTTGACTTTTCCTTGGCCAGATATTCATCAGCCATCTTTGAAAGTATAACCTCCATTTCTTCAGCCATAACTTTGGAGGCTCCCTCCTCGAAGAAATCCTTCGGATTCTTGTATATGGAAAGAGGCTTGATAAATATGTCGCGGTCTACACCCACAAATGCCTGCTGGAAGTTCAGCTGATTTTCATAGCTGTATTCCTTAACGGACAGTGTAAATTCATTGCTGATCTGGGCAAGACGCTGATTGGTATGCTCCTGAAATTTTAACAGGGAGTTTTTGATGTAGTTATCTGTTCTAAGGCTGGTAGCTCTAAGCTCCTGGGCCAAATCAAAGCCAATACTTTCAAGAAGCTGATCAAGAGCCTCCTTTAACTGCTCATTGGAATTTCCCCCGGATTTCAAGGTGGCCGGGTTAAAGGATTCACGGAAGAAATCAAGGTATCTTAGGAAAACTCTCTGCTTAACATAATAAATAAGCTCGGAGGCCTCCTGCTCCAGTCCCTTAACCAGCTCGGTATTGCTTAAATCTTCAAGCACACAGCCAATTTCCTGCTGGAACCTCTTTAATTTGGCCAATCGTTGTTCCTTTTGAGCGCTGTCACTTTTGCTTATATTTATAAGGTCATGGATACGCTCCACTGCCTTATCAAATTCCTGCCGGGCAGCAGAAAGGGCTATATCATTTAAGTCATTGACAACAAAATTATAAAAGGAGTTTTCAAATTCTGTTGGCGTGGTGTTTCCAGCTTCCCTTTCCTCCAATACCTCCTGAGAGGAAAGGGCAAAGAGCTGTGGCTTGGACACACCGTAGGATTTCAACTGCTTGCGAACATAATTAACCACATGGTCAGCCTCATCCTGATCCTCTGCCAGATCAATGGCATTGACTATAAAGAACATTTTATCCAGCTGGAAGGAATCCTTTACACGACCCATCTGAATAATAAATTCCCTGTCTGCCTTTCCAAAGGCATGGTTGTAATATGTCACATAAAGCACCACATCGGATTGGCGAATAAAATTAAAGGACATATTGGTGTGTCTTGCGTTAATGGAATCAGCACCTGGGGTATCCACAAGGGTTATCCCCTTGGCTGTCATTGGGCAATCATAATACACTTTTATCCAATCCACAAAGCAGGACTTATCCTCCTGGGCGGCATATTCACCAAAGCCCTTTAAATTGCTGGCAAATACTTCGCCCAGTTTGTTTTTCACTGTTTCATAGCCTGATATAAAGGCCCGTAGGAAGGATTTTTCCTTCTGATGTGTGTTGCCACCCTTGTTCATGGCCTCCTTGGCCAATGTTATTGCATCCTTTAAGCTGGCAGGTGACATATTAAATGGCTTAAAGGCCCTTAATAAGTCATCCAGCAGCATTCGTTCGGATTTCAGCTTAATATCCACTGTACCATGAGGATGCTCCTTATCCACCGGTAAAATCATATTAATTGCTGCAGTGGTTGGATTTGGAGATACAGGCAGCAGCCGTTCTCCCAGCAAGGAATTGGCAAAGGAGGATTTTCCCGCACTGAAGGCACCAAACAAGGTTACTAGAAAGCCCTTATTATTAAGACGTTCAGCCCTGTCCTGAAGCTCCTGGGCCATCTGCCCTACTCCTGGTATTTCCCCGATAAGCTCAGCACTTTTATGGAGCTTTACCGACATCTCCTTTAATTTTTCAGTGCCTGATGCAGTGAAAATATCAAGGTGTTTAGATGCTTCATTATCAAGGTCATGAGTGTTTTGTGTATCCCCCTTGGCCTTATCACCTGTTTCAGCCTTAGCCTTATCAACTTTTTTTATTAAAGACTCTTTAGAATCTAAAGCTGCTTCCGGGGCTACTATTTCCTCATCTGGTATTTCCACTCGTGAAATATCAACAATATTTTCCCTGGTTTCCACCATATCTTCGGTGGAAAGCATATCTCCAAGCTCTTTTGTAAGACGTGACATTTCAGCATCCAATGAATCCAGGACACACCAAGCCTTGTGATATTCCTCCAGCTCTACCAAACGTGAATTGATAGCCTCAATGCGCTGGGCTCTGTGATTATTTAAAAGCTCAGCAAATATATTCTTTATATCTCCTGCTTTGCTGCGGGCCACGTTTTTTATGCCCTCGGCAAAGTTAAGGGTATAGTTCATTACATAGCTGCCGTCCTGAGTGAGCTTTGCCCCAGAACGCATGGCTTCAGTAAGGAGCTCCTCTGGTGGCAGAATTTCCAATGATTGGATTTTTTCCTGCAGCTCCTTATTATTAACATTATGCTGACGAACAAAATCCAGCAAAAAGGTCTTTAAATGCCACTCTATCTGGGTCTTCGCCTTTTCAGAGGCATCCTCAAAGAAAATCTGTTTTCTGCGCTCCAGCTCTGCCTCTGTTTTCTTGCCGCGGCCAAAGAAGCCCACCTTGAAGGATGGCTGACAGGCCTCCAGATAATCCCTGGCCAAATCACGGGTAGAGGTTGGCATAAGATAGGCATTATCCAATATTTTGGCAATTCCTGCCTTATATGTTTCCTCCCAATCCTCATTAAGTATACTCTGCTCATGGGAAAGGCTGCCGTATTCATCACGCATAAGCTGAAGCTTCTCATCTGCTATTCCTTCAAGAATTGCCCCAGCTTCCTTTTTCTTTGAATCCGAATCCCTTTCAACGGCCTTAATATATTCAGTAATAATTCTGTTAAGGGAAGCATATATGGAAGCTTCAAGATCATCATTGCGGTGAGCAATCTTATTCTCCAAAAGTGCCATCAGCTCCTCATATTGGTTGTGGGCAGCGTCAGGATATTTGGCAGAAATAAAATACACACCCTTGGCCTTTACACCCCAACCTTCAAAAGCCTTGTACACAGAATTTTTGAAGGTCTCAAAGGACAGCTCATTTTCACGGTGCTTATCTATCTGATTAATAACCAGATATACTTCTTTACCGGCCTTGGTCAGATCACGGGTAAAGGAAAAATTCAGCTCTGACTGAACGTGATTATAGTCCATTACATAGAAAATCATATCAGCCAAATGAATAGCATCCTCTGTAACCATACGATGTGCATCATCAGCGGAATCAATGCCCGGGGTATCCATAATCTCCACCCCTTCCGGAATATGGAGACTGGAATAGCTAAGCTCTATACAGGACACAGCATCCCCATCACGACAATAGCTCTTAACAAGCTCATAGTCGTAGGGTGCCAAATATTTACGTGGCTTTCCCTTGCTGAAAAAAACACGGGCATAGTCCTCCCCTTTATATACCTTTACAAGATTGGCAGAGGTGGGAATAGGGCTGGAGGGCAGTATATTATCCCCTAAAAATGAATTTATGAGTCTGGATTTACCAGCAGAAAAATGTCCCGCAAAGGCAATGCCATATTTCTTGTCAGTGAGCTTTTGGGCCAGATGACGGACATGGTTCATATTGCGGGTATGATTTATTTTTTTAAAAAATTCATAAGCTGCTGTTAGCTTGTTTTCCAATAATTCTTTATTCATAATTGCTCCAATCAGGACGTGGTGATAGGATCAATATCTATCATTACATTCATATCACGGTGTACTCCCTGGTCACGGAGAAATTGATTTACCGCCTTTAAATCATCGGTTTTTATCAGCATTGAAAATCTGTGAACTCCCTTAAATGTTGGAATCATGGCAGGAGCCGGACCTATAATCTGATGATGCTTGGTATAACCGAAATTATTTAAGAAATTATCCTTTATATTCTGAGCCTGCTGACGGGCCTTTTCCGGCTTTTCGTTGTGTACTATCAGCTTAACGATACGACAAAACGGCGGATAGAAAAGACTTTCTCTCAGCTTCATTTCTTCTTCGTAAAAGCCTTGATAATCCTGCTTTATACCACTTTGTACTGCATTATGCTCCGGTGAATAGCTTTGGACTATAACCTTGCCGGGAATAACTCCACGACCTGCCCGGCCAGCAGTCTGGGTAATCAGCATAAACACTCTTTCTGCGGCACGAAAATCAGGCATATTAAGGGCCGAATCCGCACTGATTATCCCCACAGCCGTCACATTTGGAATATCGTGACCCTTGGCCACCATCTGGGTCCCCAATAATATATCGAATTCCTTATTGCGGAACCGCTCAATGATATTAGTATGCCCAAACTTGCCGGTAGTAGTATCTCTATCCATACGAATAACTCTGGCTTTAGGAACCAATGTCCTCAGCTCCTGCTCCAGCTTTTCTGTACCAGAGCCAAAATATTTGATATAACGGCTCTCGCATTTTGGGCACACATCCGGCACAGGAACGGTAATATCACAATGATGGCACATTAGCCGCTTATCCTTATGATAAACAAGTGGCATGGTGCATTGAGGACATTTAATAACCTCGCCGCAGGAACGACACATCACAAAGGTGGCAAAACCACGACGGTTCAACATAATAATCATCTGCTCTCCCTTGGCAATGGTGTCTTCAATAAGAAGACGCAAAGGGTGGCTGATAATATTTCTTCTTCCCTTTTTCAGCTCCTGTCGCATATCCACACACGCCACCTGTGGAAGTGGCTTATTGCCAATACGATTAGGAAGACTGAGCATGGTACACTTACCAATTCTAGCCTTGTGATATGTTTCCAATGAAGGGGTGGCACTTCCCAAAAGCAGCGGTGCCCCATAAATCTCAGCCAGCTTTTCTGCCACTACTCTGGCATGATAACGTGGAGATTCATCCTGTTTATAGGAGTTATCCTGCTCCTCATCCATAATAATCAGTCCGATGTCATCAGCTGGGGTAAATAGGGCAGAACGGGCACCAATAATAATCCCCGCCTCACCACGGCGCACTCTCAAAATAGCATCATTCCGCTCGCTGATGGACAGACGACTATGAATAACGATAATATCTTCTTCAAAATAGCTTTTAAAGGCTTGTACTACCTGACCTGTCAGAGCAATCTCCGGAACTAAAACCACCACTCTACGGCCCAAATTCCGTACTTGTTTGGCCGCCTCAATATACACCTGGGTTTTACCGCTGCCGGTAACCCCATATAGCAGAAATTCTTTATATGTCTTGTCGTTAATGGCCTCTCCCAAGGCATGAACAGCTTTATTTTGTTCAATAGTAAGTTCAATATTTTTATGTTTTAAACTAGGAGCATCATAGCTGTCACGGAAGACACGACGCCTTTCCCTGCAAAGAATCCCCGCTTCCACCAAAGCCCTTAATGTGGCAGCAGATACGCCATGGACTTTAAAAGCTTCACCAGTAAATGTAGTTTTCTCAGGGCATTGCTGATCCAGTGTATTCTGCTGATTTATAATTATCTGCAAAGCCTTTTTCTGAGCTGGCTTTCGTGAAAAATCCGAAAGCAGCTCCTCTGTTATCAACTTTGATGTTACATAAACGTTTTCAAATGCAGCTTTGGCCTTACTGTCAGCGTTATAAACTCGTTTGATGGCCCTGTATTGCAGCAGCTTTTCCAAAATATTATCCAGCGACTCAGCTATGTCTTCGTTACCATCAGCCAGCAGCTGGTCCTTTATTTCCTTTTTCTTGACTACTCCGGATATTTTTACTGCATCATAAACTGCACGATATGCCTGAACCTGCAAAAGTACATTATTTTCCATATTGGGAACTGCTTTATATGCTAATTGTATATGGGCACCACTTTTGCCGGGAATAAAAAGACGCATCATTTCACCCACTGAGCAAAGATAAAAATCAGCCATCCAGCGGGCAGCCTCTATTACCTCGTGGGTAAACCAGGCCTCCTCATCCAAGGTGCCCTTTATTTCTTTAAGTTTAAAATCGCCTTTGATGCTGCTTTCATCCACATTTTTTACGGACACGATAAATCCCTCAATGGCTCTGCCACCAAAGGGTACAATAACCCTCCAGCCCTCTGTAAGAAAGCAAAGATTATCTGGCACAATGTAGCTGTATGCCTGGGATATGCTTTTTATAGGAATATTAATATATACATCAGCCAGTCTCACGTTATCAGTCCATCCTGTTTTTTAGTCCGCTATTAATTCAATGAATATAGATGAAAAAACGGGACCACGTTCCTAGTCCCGTTTCATTTTATTAAGTGTTCATATAGTTTAAAAATGTATGCTTTCCACTATCTTGTCCGCAGCCTTCTCATAATCATCATCGTCGGCCTTGTATGATATGGTAATGCACCAATGCTCATCACCCTTGAAGAAGGAAATGAATCTTGTTTTAATCTTAATATCATTACTGGTGCCATCCAAAACAGCTACCTTTGCCGGCTCCCCGGCCACAGTGGCGTTCTCAAGCTGACCGCCAGTTGACTGCCGCTTGCTCTTATAGGTCTTTAAAAGATCCTCAGAAAATTTATTAAGGTCAGGCTTAAATTCTGAAGCGGTAAACTCCTTGTATTTGGCCCGATCATAATGAACACTCATAACAGTTATCTCAAAATCACTATTATGGTCTGCACTGGTACAAATAGTAGTACCATTAGGAAATGTTTTTGGTGCCATAGGATTTCTAAAGTCAAAGGGCAGACTGATTGTAAGGGTGCTTGCATGGCCATTGACACTGACATCATGAAGCTCAATATTCTTGGAGCCACATCCAGTCACAAGAATACTCAGTACCATAACAGTCAGGGCGGCCACAAAGGCCATCAGCTTCTTGTAATTCATAACCGACATAAAGCTGATGCCTCCTTAATCCAAATCGTATTGAAGCATGGACATAACCTTTATACCGGTATTTTCCAGCTTCTGACGACCGCCAAGGGTAGTCAGCTCCACAAAAAATACAGCTGCACTTACCTCGCCGCCAACCTTTTTTATGAGCTTTGCCGCAGCAGTAGCAGTACCACCGGTAGCCAGCAAATCATCAACAATGAGTACCTTCTGACCAGGTTTAATGGCATCCTTATGCATCTCAATGGTATCACTGCCATACTCCAGATCATAGTCAACACTAACCACCTCAGCAGGCAGCTTTCCTGGCTTGCGAATTGGCACAAAACCGATATTAGTAGCCGCAGAAAGAGCTGCACCATAAATGAAGCCACGGGATTCCAGACCCACAATCATATCAATTTTCTCATCCTTGAGAAGCTCCTTCATATAATCCAGGGTCAAGCCAAAAGCCTTGGCATCTTTAAGAGTAGTAGTAATATCTACAAACTTGATGCCCTCTTTTGGGAAATTATCCACCAGACGGATATGGTCCTTCACATAGTTTATGTCATTTGCTGTTAAGCTCATCAGAAAAATACTCCTTATAGTTTAATAATTAAATTCACAAACCATTTAATTATAACGCAGTTGTTCAAATTTTTCTATCTCCGATAGAAAAATATACTATATAGGCGTTTCAACGAGGTAATTTTTACCGAGTTATAACGCAGTTGTTCAAATTTTTCTATCTCCGATAGAAAAATATACTATATTTAAGCGTTTATTCGAGGTACAAGCAATCCTTGCCAACCTCAATAGCGGTTTCCTTATCCTTAAGCAGCTCAATCATCTTAAGAGCAAAGGCAATAGAAGTACCAGGACCACGGCTGGTAATAATATTTCCGTCCACAACCACCTCATTGGTACAGGTCTTGCCACCCTTCATGTGGTCCTCAAAGCCAGGATAACAGGTGCAACGCTTTCCTTCCACCAACCCGTTATCACCAAGAATAGATGGTGATGCACAAATTGCAGCCACCCATTTGCCTGCCTCATTAAATTTCTTAAGAATAGCCACTACTTCCTTGCTGGCCCCAAGATTCAGCATACCATCCATGCCACCAGGCAATACGACAATGCTATACTCATCGGCGTTTATATCAGCGAGAAGTGCATCTGCTTCAACAGGTATTTTATGTGCTCCAACAACTCTCTTATCATTATGAATTGATGCAGCAGTAACCTCAATGCCACCACGACGGAGAAAATCGACCTGAGTTATGGCCTCTACTTCTTCAAAACCATTGGCAAACAAAACTAATGCTTTCATATCTGTATCGCTCCTTTTGTAAAAATAAAACTACGTTACTCTAATTATACCATAAAGAACCGAGAACCTTGCAAATCAAATTAATAGGTATGTATAATTGTTTTTAGAGTAAAATACATTTAAAGATTGCTATATATCGGAGTGACAATATGAAAAAGAAGTTATCCCTTTTACTTTCCATGCTATCCATTATCTTTGGCTTGTCTTCACCAGCTGATATGCCCCAGGCCAATGCAAAAGTTCAAAACACAGTTAAGGGCACTATTCTTTTTGTGCCTCATGACAATCGCCCTACCTCCTGTGAGCAATCCACCGAAGCTTTGGAGCTGGCTGGCTACAATGTTATCATGCCCCCAAAGGATATGCTGGGAGGACTTAGAAATACTGCTGATACAAACGAGCTTTGGAGCTGGGTTAATAAAAACATTTCCAAGGCTGATGTGGCTGTAGTTTCCACGGACTCTCTCATTTACGGTGGACTGGTATCCTCCCGTAACCACAACAATAGTGAGGAGGAACTGCTTTATCAAACAAACAAGTTTAAGCAGTTAAAAAAATGAACCAAAAAATTAAAGATATTTGCTTTCGGCTCGCTTATGCGCACTCCAAAAAACGGTGCTGCAGCCGGGGCTGAGGAGCCGGAATATTATCAGAAATATGGCGATAAAATTTTTAAGGTCTCTGCTCTTAATGACCAAAAGGAAACCAGAAAACTTACTGAATTGGAAAAGGATGAACGAGAAGAACTTATGAATTCCATTCCAAGTGGTGTATACAAGGATTACTTTGGTCGTCGGACAAAAAATATTAATATTACAAAAAGCCTTATGAATTTAACCCAAAATGGCGTATTGAATTTTCTGGTCATTGGCAAGGATGATAATGCCCCCTTCTGTGCCACCCATCAGGAGGCCCGGGAATTAAGCACTTATGCCAAAAAACAGGGGCTTTCAAGGGACAAATTCATGGTGGCTACTGGTATTGATGAATTTGCCATGCTGCTATTGGCCAGAGCTGCCAATACTATTGATCATAAGCAATATACAGTTAATGTCCAATACAATACAGGTGTTGGCAAGGATACCATACCAAAATTCTCTGATGAGAAGCTCTTTAAATCCATTCGGGATGAGCTGACAATGGCAGGAGCGAAGGAAACCAACAAACCAAATGCTGATTTGTTTCTGCTGGTAAACACCGACCCTAAGGGACGCACCACTGATGGTTATCCCGATCCGAATGAACCTGACCCAATGTATAATGATGGCAAGCTACGAATTGGCACCCAATATTTTCTTGAGCTTGTAAAAGATAATCTTGCCAAAAACCATAGTGTGGCACTGGCGGATGTATGCTTTGCCAACGGCAGTGACAAGGCTCTTATGAACCAACTTTCCGAGAATAAGCTGTTGTTCAGGTTCCGCTCTTATTCTGGCTGGAATACACCAACCAACAGCACCGGCTTTGCTTTAGGACAGGGACTGGTAAATCTGAGAAACAGTCAAGAGGACTGCAACAGGATGCTTGTTAAGCGTTATCTTGATGATTGGGGCTATCAGGCCTATGCAAGAGAAAAGCTGATGGGTAGTCTTCCTAATTATAGGTATTACTTTAATCTTGCTGAATACGAACAATACGCTGAAAATTTGGTAACAACGGAATTACGTGAATTTGCCACCCGGCATCTCAGCGAATATCCAAATGCCACTGACATCAAGGTTACTTTCCCTTGGCATATTACCTTTATTGGGGGTATTACCATAAATGAGAACATTCCTAAAAAAAAAATAATTTTTAATGGTCGCTGGAACATTGAAAATGACCAGGCTACCTGTGGCTATGGAGCTACCTACATTAAAGCCCGTTTTACCGGTACAAGTATTGCTGCAAAAATGGATGACAGAAATTGCTGGTGGCGTTATGAAATAGATGGTAAGCCATATAACCGAATAAGGTTCAGGAGCGAATTGACTACCCTTGCAGATAACCTTCCAAAGGGTGAGCACGAAATTAAATTGGTCCGCTCCACAGAAGGTCAAGCAGGACTAAGCATTTTCAAAGGCTTTGTACTGGATGAGGGGGCTGAATTTTTGTCACCGAATGAGCCTAAACGACTAAGGCTGGAATTTGTAGGTGATTCCATTACGGCAGGAGCCTTTAATGATGGTCCCCATGATGTGTTGAGTTACCACGATGTAGAGAACAATGATATGTCATACGGCCCACAGCTGGCCCGAATGCTGGATGCAGACTACAGTGTTGTGGCAAAATCCGGTGAAGGCCTCGTACATAACTACTCAGAGGAATGGCCATATAATCAGGTTCATACTGCTGATCGCTACCCTTGGACCTACTATTCCTTTAACTGGAATGAACCCCATTTAAACTGGGATTTTTCCAATAACGAAGTTGATGCAGTGTTCATTTCCATTGGTGCTAATGATTTTTTATTTGAACCAAAGCCAACTGAAGACGAATTTATTAAGGGTTATACTCACCTTATAAATGTCGTTCGAAAAAACAATCCATCAGCCGCCATTATCTGTCTGGATCCTGTACCAACAGTTATTGGCCCTGATGCAGCAAGATGGACTGAAATAGCTGTAGCAAAGCTAAAAAATAATGGTGACAAGGCACTTTACTATATTCCGCTTAACAAGGCTGCCCCACTGCTTTCTGATTCAGATTATGCAGGCGACGGTGTTCATCCGACTCAGGGTGGTTCCCAAAAAATCGCTGAATATCTAAAAAACAAGGTTGAGTCAATTCTAAAAAAATAAACTTAAAATGTTATAATTATTGAGATACAAAAGCAGTGAGTTAACCTAAAAAACATTAGTTTGATTCACTGCTTTACTTATGTTATTCTTTAATTGAAATGTGTTGTGTATTATTGATTTTAGGGAGGTTATTATATGGATAAATCTAAAGTTTACTTTACTGATTTTCGCGTTCCGGTTGGCACCAGCATTTTGACCAAGATGAAAAAGCTCTTTATCAAAGCCGGCATTCAGAATATTAATATGGAAAATCAGTTTGTGGCTATCAAAATGCATTTTGGCGAGCTTGGCAATTTGGCTTTCATTCGTCCTAACTATGCCAAGGCAGTTGCTGATTTGGTAAAGGAACAGGGTGGCATTCCATTCCTTACTGACTGCAACACCCTTTATCCAGGCAGCAGAAAGCATGCGTTGGAGCACATGGACTGTGCTAACATAAACGGTTTCAATACTATTACCACCGGTTGTCAGATTATCATTGGTGACGGACTTAAGGGTACAGATGATATTGAGGTGCCTGTAAAAAATGGTGAATACTGTAAGACAGCTAAGATTGGTCGTGCTGTTATGGATGCTGATGTATTTATTTCTCTTGCTCATTTTAAAGGTCATGAAATGACAGGCTTTGGCGGTGCAGTCAAGAATATCGGCATGGGCTGTGGAAGCCGTGCGGGTAAGATGGAACAACATTCCTCCGGCAAAGTTGAGGTTAATATGGACAAATGCCGTGGTTGCCAGGTTTGTGCCAAGCATTGCGGATCCAATGCAATTACCTACGAAAACAAAAAGGCCATTATCGATAAGGATATTTGTAAGGGCTGTGGCCGTTGTATAGGTGCTTGTCCGTTTGATGCCATCCACAATGACCAGTGGGATGCCGGAGATCTGCTTGACAAGAAGATGGCCGAGTACGCTCAGGCCGTTGTTCAGGATAGACCTTGCTTCCATATCAACATGATTATGGATGTATCTCCAAACTGCGACTGTCATGGTGAAAACGATGCCCCTATTCTGCCAAATCTTGGTATTGCCTGCTCCTTTGACCCTGTAGCCCTCGATCAGGCCTGCGTAGATATTTGCCAGAATACTGAGCCTATCCGCAATTCCCAGTTAGGTGACATAATGGCTGATCCACATCACCACGACCATGGTGATCACTGGCTTAACAACAATCCTAATTCTCACTGGAAGGAAACTCTGGAGCATGGAGAAAAAATCGGCATGGGTACCAGGGATTATGAATTAATCGTAATGAAATAACTGCTAGCTGATACAGCTTTAAGAAGCACTGGCTCAAAGTCTTGAACCAGTGCTTTATTTTATAGCTAGTATATATTTATTTACATAATTGTCAAACTATTTGTAAAATTTATACTTTATTTGTTGTCATGTTTAGATAAAAGGTTTAAAATTTATACAGAGTATTACATATTAAAGATTGGGGGATTACCAAATGTCAAACAGAATTGTATTAAACACTATCTCTTATCACGGTTCAGGAGCTATTAATGAAATCATCGGCGAAATAGAACGAGGTGCCTACAAGCATATCTTCGTATGCACTGACCCGGACCTGGTAAAATTTGGAGTAACAGCCAAGATTACAGATTTACTGAGCAAAAACAATATTCCATTCACCGTTTATGACAAGATTAAGCCAAATCCAACCATCCAGAACGTACAGGATGGCGTGGCAGCTTTTAAGGAATGTAAGGCAGACGCCATTATTGCTGTTGGCGGTGGTTCTTCCATGGATACAGCCAAGGCTGTTGGTATAATTATCACCAATCCGGAATTCGAGGATGTACGTTCCTTGGAAGGCTTGTCTCCAACCAAGAATCATGCAGTACCAACTATCGCAGTACCTACTACTGCCGGAACTGCTGCCGAGGTTACTATAAACTACGTAATTACCGATGTGGAAAAACAGCGTAAATTTGTCTGCGTTGACCCTAACGACATTCCTTCAGTCTCTATTGTTGACCCTGATATGATGTCCTCTATGCCAAAGGGACTGACTGCTGCAACTGGTATGGATGCCCTCACCCACGCCATTGAGGGCTATATTACCAAGGCTGCCTGGGAGCTTACTGATATGTTCCATCTGGAAGCAATTAAACTCATTTCCCAGAATCTCCGTGATGCGGTAGCCAATAAACCGGAAGGTCGCAATGGCATGGCCATGGCTCAGTACATCGCCGGAATGGGCTTTTCCAATGTAGGTCTGGGAATAGACCACGCAATGGCCCATACTCTAAGTGCACATTACGACACCCCTCACGGTGTAGCCTGTGCAATGCTCCTGCCAATTGCCATGGAATTTAATAAGGAACACACCGGCGAGCGCTATCGTGAAATTGCCCGTGCCATGGGTGTAGCCAATGTTGACTCCATGTCCCAGACTGAATACCGCGATGCTGCTATTGCTGCAGTCCGCAAGTTGTCTGAGGATGTTGGCATCCCAGCCAAGAACGAAAAGATTACCGAAGCCGACCTGAAGGTTCTGGCCAAGGATGCCTTGGCTGACGCCTGCTATCCTGGCAACCCTTGCGAAGCAACCGAACAGCAAGTAATCGACATGTTCCGCCAGCTTATGTAATTCGTAACATCAACTAAATAAAATCACTTAAATAGGCATTGGCTCAATAACAGTCAATGCCTATTTTTTACTAAATTTTAATTATCTACAACTTGTTTCAATACACTTTCGTCTATTTTGTACTATAAGTACATTTTGGCCGCTAATTAAATTCTAATTTGCATTTCTATCGTCAAAGTGAATAAAATATCTATAGAAAATAAATTAGGAGCGGATGGATATGAAGTTCTTTAAACATCTTTTATTATATACATTCATGGCGCTTAGCCTGTTGGTGTTTACGTTTCAGCAAGCTGAGGCAAGGATGGAAACCTTCAGGGGCACCGGTGAATATACAGTCAGCGATAATGAAACATTACAGCAGGCTGAGGATTATGCAGTGGCTGAAGCTTTAAGGAATATTTCCGAGCAGGTAGGTGTTTTGGTATATAGCAATACCAGAGTGGAAAACTCCGTGGTTACCTACGATGAAATCGTCACTGTAAGCCGTAATTATGTGAAGGTATTAGATAAAAAAATCAGCCGCAGCATGACTTCAGCCGGAGATATTCACATTACAGCAGACGTGGTGGCCAATGCGGACCCGGAGCAAGTGGAATCTGAGTTAAAGAAGCTCACAGTAGTCAAGCCTAATGGCAGCTCCCCTGCTCCAACCAATCCTGCCAATACCACTTACCCGCCAACAACGGCTCAACCCGTAAAAAGTGATATCCCATCAGAATATGCTGGCGCTGTTCAACAGGCAGAAGGTTATGCCACTGCCAACCATCTTTCCAAAAAGGGCTTGTTCAGACATCTTCTGAGCAATGGCTATCCCCGTAATGTGGCCACACTGGTGTCCGACCATGTAGCTACTGACTGGAAAACTAATGCATTAAACAAGGCTCAGGATTATTTAACAAAGGGCTATTACTCAAAGAATGGTATATATATTCAGCTATTGTCCCCAAATGAAGGCTTTACCAAAGAAGAAGTCTTTTATGCCATGACAAATATCAATGCCGACTGGAAGGCTCAGGCCTTAGGTAAGGCGCAACAGTATAAGGATATGGGATGGACCAAGGATAAAATAAATCAGCGTCTTCTGGTGGAAGGCTTTTCCAAGGATGATGTTCAATATGCTATTTCTATGATGTAAAAAGGAGGCCTTTTGAGGTCTCCTTTTCTCATGCGTATTTATTAACTCAATTATGATTTATGTAAGCTCCACTGTTTCCACCCCATCAAGGGCATACAGGGCGTGCATTATTTCTACTTCCCGAATATGCTTTGTGTTAATAAGCTCCATCTCCACGAAAATGTGTGTATCATCTGCGGCATGTTCGGTATTTTTCATTTTTACTACGCTGATTTTTACGTCATAATGCTTAAGAATATCATAAATCTGTTGAACGGCGAGAGAATCGTTCTTAATTATTACCTTTGCAGATAGTTTTTTATCAATGGGATGAAATGAATCCAGCTTAGCAAATACTTCCAATACCACAAATACCAAAACTGCCGTAATAAAGGCGCTCATATAATAGCCGGCACCTACAGAAAGACCAACACCCGCTACTACCCAAAGACAGGCGGCTGTAGTAAGACCTGTAACGTTGAGACCTTCCTTCATAATTGCACCAGCACCCAAAAAACCTATACCGCTGACAACCTGGGCCGCCAAGCGGGCAGGATCAGCATTAGTCTTGCCTTCGACAGTGGAATAAAGCTCTGTAGAAAGAATCATAATCAGACACGATCCCAGGCATACCAGCATATTGGTTCTAAGTCCTGCTGACTTGCTCTTTGATTCTCGTTCATAACCTATAATTCCGCCTAAAATACATGATAAAGCCAGACGTCCCAAAATCTCCAAATCATTAGGGGTTACAAAACTAAGTTCCATACTATCACCGCCATTATGTAAAAATTAAAAATAATTCTTGACATCAATCAATAGTTATTATAAACTAATAAAAGTTTATGAAAACTGAATATCGCCACGAAAGGAGTGGGAACATTGACTAACATCGATATGTTATTTTCAATGATAGGGTTATTCACCGTAGCAGCAGCTATTCCTTGCATCTTTGCACCAGAGCTGGCTATGAATGAAGTTCGTGCCCTTGTGAAGTCTATTCTCTAATTTTAGAGATATTCTTCACTAAACAGAAACCGCAGCTGATTTTTTATCAGGTGCCTTTTTTATTTTCAGAATAAAATAAGGTTACTACAATAAGTATATCACAGTAACCTTATTAGTATAGATATTTTTTAACAAATTAATGTTTTACGCACTATTAGAGCCAGGCTTATTATTTTTCGGAATAAGACAGCTTGGCTTTTTTGCTGCTGGCAAAACATGGCAGGAATAATAACAGTTTACTTACACAATAGGTGATAAACAACCCGATAATACTGCTTATTATCCACTTAGGAAACCAAGGAATATCCAAAGGAAGCAGGAAATATGCCACCGGGAATACTATCTGCATATGAGCATAGTACATGGTGTAGGAATTGGCTGCCATTTCCCCGAAGAACTTGTTGGTTCCATTAAAGAATTTAAAGAAAATTGCCAGCAGGCCAAAGAAGGAAGACGTAAACATAGCTGCCTGGCACAAGCCTCTGATAAAGATAAAATGAAGCGGGTCAGTAGCAATAAATCTGCCAAACAATACCCAGCACGGATAAATCAGTGTCATTACAGCAAATATAGGAACCCACTTTTTAACTGATGGTGTATAACCTGTCTCAGAGAACCACTGATGCTTCCATGCGTATGCTCCCAAAAAGAATGCCCATACATAAGGTAAAACACGACATGGCTGAATTACCAAAAAGTAGCTGAGGTGAATCCACAAATCATCAAAGCCGGTGATAATATCCATTGCCACCACGTTGCAGAAAACAAAGATAAACAATGGAACTGCCATTGATCTGTCATTTGGTCTTGGATCATACTGGGTAAGGTAGTTCTTGTCCAGCCTGCTGATAATGTACATAACCAAATAAAATACTGTCAATACACCCAAATACCAATACTGGATATGAGAGAAAAACACACCGGAACCACCATTTACCGGGTCAAAGAAAAACCAGTCACGGCAAAATGTAGCAAAATCCACCGGCGCATTACGGCTGAAAAAGGTCAGGTATGATACTGGTGCCGCAAAAAGGGCAACACCAACTATCCACGGAACAATAATCCGCTTAAAACGACCATTCCACCACTTGCTACCCCCATGTTTTTTTAAAGTCCTAATACCAAAATATCCACTAATAAAGAACATCATTGGCATAATAAATACATCAACCCATGTTACAAATCCGGTAAGAAACAGGGAGCAATGCTCCGTATCTACAACATACCACCACTCAGGCGAGTATGCCATATAACACAGGCCTAAATGAAAGACAATCATCAGATTAATAGTAAACATTTTCAGATTGTCCATAAAAAATAGTCTTTTTTCATTCACTTGAATGACACCCCTCAAAAAAAATTATAGTATATATTCCCCTACATATACCAACGTATCTAATGATAGAACCATATCTTGGGTTATGTCAATTAAATCATAAAATATGGAAAAATTAATCAGATGAAAAAAATGACTTTGACAAAATTTGTCGAACAAATTACAATAGATGTATCTGAAGGAAAGGATGGAACCATTATGAAAAATACAAAAAAAGTTAGTTTTCTCTATGACACTGGTACTGTAGATTTGGAGGTTCCAGCAGAAAGCGCGGTTCTTACCTCCCGTGTTGATGAGCTTAAAAGCTCCCGATCCGGACGTGAAATTGTCCATGAAGCAATGATGAATCCTATTGACAGTCCGCTTCTCTCTGAGCTTGCCAAGGGTAAGCCTGATTGCTGCATCATCATTTCCGACCACACCCGTCCTGTTCCAAGCAAGGACATTTTACCGGAAATGATTGCAGAGCTGCGTAAAGGCAACCCTGATATAAAAATAACATTATTGGTTGCTACTGGTTTCCACAGACCAACCAGCACCGAGGAATTGCGTAGTAAACTTGGTGATGACTTGTATGATGAATTCAAAGATGACATCATCGTACATGATGCCCATAATCCAGAATGCAATACCAAGGTTGGTGTACTTCCATCTGGCCCTGACTGCATTATCGATAAAGTTGCAGCTGAAACATCCTTGCTTATTGCAGAGGGATTTATCGAGGCCCATTTCTTCGCTGGCTTCTCCGGTGGCCGCAAGAGTGTCCTGCCTGGTATTTGTGATGCTGTTACCGTTATGGGCAACCATTGTGGTGAGTTTATTGCCTCACCTTATGCCCGCACCGGTATTTTGAAGGGCAATCCATTACATATTGATATGGTGGCTGCAGCCAAGATGGCCAAGCTTGCCTTTATCTGCAATGTAATAATTGACGAAGAACAGAAGACTGTTGCTGCTTATGCCGGCAACTTCGAAACAGCACATCTGGAGGGCACAGAATTCTTGGCAAAGTATTGTGCCGTAAAACCAGCTCCTGCTGATATTGTTATTACAACCAACGGTGGTTATCCACTGGACCAGAACGCATACCAGTGTCCAAAGGGTATGACTGCCGCTGAAGCCTCCATTAATGAAGGCGGTGTCATAATAATGCTGGCCACCTGTAAAGACGGTCACGGCGGTCAGTCTTATTATGACTCTATACACGATGCTGCTACTGCTGACGAGTTCTTCCAGAAGTGCGTAAACACTCCTCAGGAGGAAACACTGCCTGATCAGTGGTGTGCCCAGGTATGGTGCCGTATTTTAAGAAAGCACACCGTACTCTTTGTAGCCGCTCCAGAACAGAAACAGCTTATTGAGGACCTTAAGGCCCACTACTTCCCTACTTTGGAAGAGGCTTATGCTGAGGCTCGCCGCATAAAGGGCGAAAACGCAACTGTAACCTGTATTCCAAACGGAATATCCGTTATAGTCCGCGATTAATTATTGTCGTTCCCTAACATTACATACACATATTATCCAAACTTGATTATCCGATGATAATCCAACCAAAAACAGCTGCCATATACCCCCGGCAGCTGTTTTTGGTTGCTTAATATTTACTTATGATTGTTATCAAAAATTTTATCAAAATAAAACCTTACAAGCTTTTGCGCATATTTCAACACCGGCAAAACAATATTATTATTTTCGAAATAATACATGTGCCGGTTAAAACGTTTATTTACCAAATCGTGTAAAAGCTCCAGCTGAAACTCCTTTTCTTCCTCACTGGTAACAATATTCCAGAAGACATAAAGAGTAATATTAAGCTCCTTAATGAAGGTAACATGATTCATTTCCCTGGATTCATCCTCATCCAGCCCCATCCCCACTGCTATTCGTATGGCATCCTCAGTGTCACTGGCCGTGGCAGAAGGATGGAGATTGAACATCAAACAGTTATTATGGGCAATAGAATTTCTAAGGTTCTTAACCACATTAAGATATTTTGTCTCAACATGCTTTTGCTGGTACTTATCAAAATACATATCATAAAGATCAATAAACTGGGAAAAGGTCTGAACCTCTATAATATTCCAAACAGCAAAATTTCCTTTATATTTTTCAATAAGGCCCTTAGCATATTTACTTTGGTGGCGGGACAGCTCCTTATCAAGGTATTTACGCTTTTCCATATATTCATTGACAATATTATAGCCATTTTCTTTTTTATTTCTTGCCAGCGCATTAAGAAGCTGAATCTTGGCATAATGCTCCACATCCTGCACAATATTAAACATAACCCGCCGATAATAAAGATCCAACAGGGAAAGCTCCTTCAAATGTGCAAATTCCAAATCAATATATCTGGTGCCCACACCAGACTTTTTTATTTTCTCAAAATTCTCAGCGTAATGCTTCAGGCGAAAATAATAAGTATGTTTAGCCAGATATTCCAGTGCCTCTGGCTCTTTTACAATATTAAAGCCGATATTTTTCGACTTCATTTGCTGTATCTGACCTTCAAGATTAAGCTTATTATTAGCCAAAAGGTTTACTCCCTCTCTCCGTAAAGTTCTATGTACTTCTTTTCATTTCTTAAAACGCCCCTGACATACATTTCGGTTTCCCTAAAAGGAATGGCGGAAATATCATTAAAATCATAATCCCAGCCGTACTGCTCCATCCACTCCTCCACATTGCCATGGCCTGCGTTATAGGCTGCCAGTGCCAATATTTTGTTTCCATGAAAATCTCTCAATAATCTGGAAAGGTACCAGGAACCGTAATATATGTTAATTTCCGGAGTTTCCAGCCGCTCTATGGAATAGAAGCTATCATGCATTTCAGATGCTATCCACTCAGCTGTGCTAGGCATAAGCTGCATCAGTCCAACTGCCCCCGGAGTAGAAACAGCATTGTTTTTAAAGTTGCTTTCTGACTTTATTACGGCTGCAATCAAAAACTCATCAACGTTGTTTTCCTCACTGCAAACCCGAACAATCTGCTGATACTCATAAGGAAACATAAAGGTCCTCTGGACACTTTTCTGCTGCATTACAAAAAACGTAACAAATGCCATAAGAAGAATAATAATCCCTACAGCACAGCTCCAGGTTCTTCTCTGAAATTCTTTTTTTCTGAGTAGATATTCACGGCGACGTTTCAAGCGTTCGTCTTCCCTGTCCATTACTCACCCTCTATCCTCAAATGTTCCAGTTTTTCATCCAGCTGATGGCGAAGTCTTTTTCTGTCAGCATTATTATTTATAATAACGTCACTTAATTTTTTCTTTTCTTCAAGGCTCATTTGCGAATCAATACGTCGAACCGCTTCATCATGATTAAACTTATTTCGGGACATGAGCCTTCTAAGCTGTGTTTCACGGCTGACATAAACCAGCCATTTCTCGTCTACTATTTTATCGTATGATGCCTCAAATAATAATGGCACATCGAGAAAAATTACCTTTTCCCCCTCATCACCAGCAGCCTTCACCTGAGACATCATCTCATCCTTTATTAGCGGATGAACAAGACTGTTAATAGTCTCCAGTTCCTTTTTATCCTTAAAAACTATATCCGCCACAGCCTGACGGTTCAAGGATCTGTCCGGATTAATAACCTTACTGCCATAACGGGCAAAATAAATCCTCCATATTGAACGATCAGGCTCCGCCAGCTCCCAGGCAATTTTATCACAATCCACCACAGTATAACCCTGTTGACGAAGATACTTTGTAACGGTACTCTTGCCACTGGCTATGCCACCTGTTAAACCGATAATCTTCATAATTTTAAGCGTTCCTTAAAAATAAAACCTATCCCAAAACTTATTTCATAGGTTGGCACTTAGGACAATAAACTGTCCCCCTGCCGCCAACCTTTATTTTCTCCATTATAGTACCACATTTTCGGCATGGCTGACCACCACGTCCATAGGCATAGAGATTGTTCTGATGGCTGCCCTTGCCCCCGACACCGTCACGATAGTCACGGAAGGTAGTACCGCCGTCGTTTATTCCGTCCTCTATAACCTTATTAATACAAGCATGAAGCTTTTTTGCTTCAGCACCAGTTACAGAATCCGGATTCCTTAATGGATTTATCCCAGCCAAAAACAAACACTCATCCACATATATATTTCCAAGACCGGCAATATAGTTTTGCTTTAACAAAAAGGATTTTATTTTTCCCTTTTTACCTGCAAGAATATCTTTAAGGTATTCTGGTGTAAAGTCTTTACTAAGAGGCTCTGGCCCCAGCTCTGCCAGTCCATTAATCATAGGCAGCTCATCCTCACGCATAGCATAAATGGTCCCAAGGGTGCGGGTATCAGCAAATACGAAACGGGCACCATCATCCAAATGGAAAATTATGCGGGAATGCTTTCTATCAGAATCATTTGGACCACAATAGCAAGCCTGACCACTCATTCTAAGATGAATCACAAGGGAAATATTGTTTTCAAGGACTAGAATAAGATATTTTCCCCTGCGCTGAAGCTCCATTACCCTTTGTCCCTTAATGCGGGATACAAATTCCTCAGGGGAAGGGTGCTTGATCTGACGGGACAGTAAAAGCTCCACATCATCAATTCTTCTGCCTTTTATATGTGGCTCCAATGACCGTTTTATTGTTTCCAGCTCCGGCATCTCAGGCATATTAAATCCCCCTTATCACTTGGCCTCAGCCCAATTTTTACCCATGCTAATATCAATGGAAAGTGGAACACTTAATGACACTATATTTTCCATAGCATCCTTTAAAATGGATTTCACAGCTTCAATCTCGGACTCAACCACTTCCAAAACGAGCTCATCATGAACCTGAAGAAGTATCCTGCTTTTCAGCTTGGCATCATTAATCATCCTATGTGCTTTAATCATTGCCAATTTGATAATATCAGCTGCTGTCCCCTGAATAGGTGTATTCATGGCCATTCTTTCCGCCAACATACGCTGCATATAATTAGAGCTATTAATAGATGCAAGCTCACGGCGACGTCCATAGGCGGTCTGAACATAACCCTTGGCGTGGGCCTCCTCAACTACCTTATCTATAAATTTCTTAACGCCCTTACATTTTTCAAAATAGCTATCAATATAGCCTGCTGCTTCCTTGCGGGTAATTCCCAAATCCTGTGATAAACCATAATCACTGATACCATAAACAATACCAAAATTAACTGCCTTGGCATGACGGCGGAGTGTTGGAGTTACTTCATCCATAGGAATTCCAAAGACCTCAGCTGCCGTACGTGCATGAATATCCTCATTATTATTAAATGCCTTAATAAAATTTTCATCCTGGGACATATGGGCCAAAACCCTAAGCTCAATCTGGGAATAATCTGCACTAAGAAGATAATCATACCCGGCACCTGGCTCAAAGAGCTGACGGATTTTCTTTCCCTCCTCAGTACGAACAGGAATATTCTGCAAATTAGGATCTGAACTGCTGAGTCTGCCTGTGGCTGTAACAGTCTGATTAAAGGAGGTGTGAATCCGGTTAGTTCCACTGTCGATGAGCTGGCTTATACCGTCAAGATATGTAGATTTCAGCTTAGTCCAAAGGCGGTAGCTTAAAATTTTCTCGATAATAGGATGTTCACCACGAAGCTGATTAAGCACCTCTGCATTGGTAGAATAACCAGTCTTTGTTTTTTTAATCACTGGAAGACCTAATTTTTCAAAGAGAACCTCCCCCAGCTGTTTTGGAGAATTCACATTAAAGTCCATACCAGCCAACTCACGGATTTCCTTATCAAGGTCAGCTATTATCTTGCCTACAGCAACAGACTGCTCATGAAGATTTTTCCGGTTCACATAAATACCGTTTTTCTCCATATCAGCCAATACATATACCAACGGAAGCTCCATATCATTGTAGAGCTTGTCCAGCTCCTTTTCCTCAAGCCGATGAAGCATATCTTCACTAAAACGCTCCATGGCAAATGCCTGCCATGACACACTATTATATATATCAGTCCCCTTCTCAGGAGCAGTAAGAGAAGGCGCAAAGGCCGCTGCCAACTCACTTACATCATATTTGGAGCTTACAGGATTCAGGAGATAGCCAATGAGCTCCAAATCGTAAACCTTGCCCGTAACTTCAACATTGGCATGATAATAATTTTTTAAACCATGAATATATTTAACCACTGACTCATCAGAGAACAATACCTTTAAAATCTTCCATAGCTCATTTTCTGCAACAAGCTCATCAAAAAACAGAGAATCATGTTCAAAATCACCCATGGATGAAACATCTACAAAATAACGCTTACCATTTACAGCAACACCTAGCCCGGTCAAAGCTACGGAAGGAACCTTGCCACTGAAAACAGCAGCCGCATTTATTTTACCGGCCTGACGGCATTCATCCACCAGCTTCTTGGCTCCAGAAGCATCATTTATCACCTGGCACTCCAGGAGCTTTTCTTCAGAAACCGCTTCCACTACCCCGCCTTCAGAAATAAATGGCTGGATTGCCTTTAGCATAGACTTAATATTGTAACGTGTATAAAAACGGGTAAGCTCATTACCGTCAGTAGTGATTTTAAAGGCGGCATCGTCAAATTCCACAGGAACCTCCAAGCAGATAGTAGCCAGTTTCTTTGATAAAATGGCCATCTGCTGATTCTCACGGATATTTTCTTTTAGCTTTTTCCCGGCAATTTCCTCCACATGAAGGAGAACCTCCTCCACGCTGCCATAAGCGGCCAACAGCTTTGAAGCTGTCTTTGGGCCCACTCCCGGAACACCTGGAATGTTATCAGAGGTATCGCCCATAAGCCCCTTCATATCAATGAGCTGAATAGGATCCAGGCCATCATATTCCTCCCGGAAGGTGGGAACATCATAAACCTTAAGCTCAGAGATGCCCTTCTTGGTGAAAAGTACACTTAAGTCAGGCTTAACAAGCTGGAGCGCATCTCTATCCCCAGTAACAACATAGGCCTCACAGCCATTATCCACAGCCTTGTTGGCCAAGGTGCCAATAATATCATCAGCCTCATAACCAGGCAGCTCCACCAGAGAAATCCCCCATGCTTCAGCCATTTCATGCAATAATGGAATCTGGCTCAAAAGTTCAGGAGGGGTAGGTTTTCTGGTGCCCTTATATTCAGTAAACATTTCATTACGGAACGTCTTTTTTCCCGCATCAAAGGCAATAACCAAATAATCAGGCTTCCACTCAGTCATGAGTTTTACCAGCATATTGGAAAAGCCATAAATAGCATTGGTATATTCCCCGGACTTGGATTCCAAAAGTGGCAAAGCATAAAACGCCCTGTACAAAAGAGAACTTCCATCTAAAATAAAAAATTTCTTTTTCAAAGTGATACCCCCATCTATATGCTTAAACATATAGGCACAAGAAAGCAGAGATATAATATACCTCTGCTTTGATAAAACAAACTTACTAAAAAATTATTTTTTTCCCGATTCTACATTTCTGTTAAATACGGCAGTTTCATTAACCTTGGTTCCAGATTCACTATTTTTAACTTCCTCAGTCTTTTTAGGCGGATTGGTTTTATACACCATGGAATTACTGGAGTATTTACCACCATTTATGTTAAAAACAGCTTCTGCTTCATCAGCATTGATATAAAGAACATTCTTAAAATCATTAACAGTGGCTGTACCATAGGATGTTCTCACCATGCCGGCATCCTTATCAGTGTAAACTGCCATATTCAGGGCCTCAGCCATCTGATATAGCGGCAAATAATAGATGCCATCCTTCTGAATAGCCTTCCATTCCAAGGTCTTACCATTTACGGTCAAGTTGAAAGGCCTTGCCACAAATGTAGGCTGGCCATCCTCCGCAGCAATCTTCTCTTTTATGGCATCATCACTTTCAAAACATTCCACACCATAACCGTGAAGCCATTCATTGATCTGCTCCACAGAAAGTGGCTGACAGTCATAAGCGTCTGGATAGATGTAATACACCACTGTGCCGTCATTTGATTTTTCCATAACACAGCGATTGTAGTAAACCTCCACAGGAGTGCCTACCTCAACCCGTTCATACAGGTCCTCCACGTCATCCTCCAGCATACGGATACAGCCCTTGGAGGCATAGGTGCCAATGCTGGATGGGTTATTTGTACCATGAATACCATAATAACCATTAAATCCAATCCAACGATACCCCAGTGGATTAGATGGACCGGAAGTAACCACATTTGTGCGATCAGCAGGATCAATCCAAGTAGGATTAACCTCTTTCTCACTAACCTTATAATAACCTACCGGAGAACGATTGGTATATTTGCCACAAGCTATAGGATACAGCTTGGTCTTAACGCCCTTTTCATATAAATAGAGCCCACGATTGGCCAAATTTATCATAATTTTCGTGCCATCATTAACCTTTGGTATCAATTCTTCCTCATGAAGCTCCACCTGTGCACTTGCCACAGCAGCTGCCTGTTCTCTGGTAACATCAGCTACATTAATATCTATTCCCTCTGGTTCAGCTGCCCAGGCTGTACCATACATAAACATTGAAGCTGCACATATTATGCCAGCCAATGCTCTCATCCTAATTGCCATCATATTCATCCTCCGGACAAAATAAATTACATCTCTAAGTTTATCATGGCGACTTATTTTTTTCAATGTAAAAAACATAAGAAAAAGCCCTTCTCAGGTGCTTACTGAAAAGGGCTCAGAGATATTTAGGTATTCTTCATTTGCTCAATGCGTTTCTTCTTTTTTCGCTTCCAACGACTATGTTCAATCTTATAAATTACCATAGGGATTATCAGGCTGATAGCACCGAGATATATTGTCTCCCGAAGCTCCGGCTCCGATGCCACTATGATGATACAGATAACCTGAGCCCAAATGCCGAAATGAGTGACAAATGGGAAGAACGGAGTCCTGTAGCGAAGCCTTTCCACAGAATTTCTTGCCTCACAATGCTTACGGAAATTGTACTGGCTCCAGCAAATTGAAATCCAGGCAATAGCTCCGGTGAAACCGGACAAGGAAAGTAGATATGTATATGCCATGTCACTGGTATCAAAGCTATAAAGCAATATAATCAGCCAGCAGGTGGCAATGGTAACCACCACAGAATTCTGAGGCATACCGTTTCTATTAAGAGTTGACAGCTTTTTGGGAGCCATGCCAATCTTTGACAAGGAGTAAAGGGCACGGCTGGTGCCATAAAGACCAGAATTTGTACAGGACAAGGCCGCTGTCAGCACAACGAAGCTGAAAAACGCTGCAAACTTATCCAAACCATATTCAGCCAATGCCACTGCAAATACGCTTTCCTCAAGGCTCGCCTTATCCCATGGCAAAATGGAAATCAATACTGAAATAGGGATAATATAAAGAGCAATAATACGCCATGTTACATTACGCACTGCCAAAGGGATACTCTCCTCAGGCTTTTCACATTCACCAGCTGCCAAACCGATGATTTCAGTACCCTGAAAATTTACCAAAATTATAGTCATGGTTACTATAATTGCCCAGTAACCATTTGGGGTAAAACCACCGCTGCCGAGCAGCAATGTAGTTCCCAGATAGCCCTGATCACCGATTAGGCCAAGTATTATTAGAACGCCCACAACAACGAAAGCCATCAGGGCAATAATTTTTATAATAGCCAGCCAAAACTCGCTTTCGCCAAATTTATCCACCTGAAACAGGTTCACCAAAGTAACTAGCAGACAAAATAGAACAGCCCACCAAAGCTGACTGACCTCTGGCACGAAATTATTCATTATTATGCCGGCGGCAATCATTTCTGACGGAACATAGGAAACCCATGTGACCCAATATGTCCAGCCTACACCACATGCCCATGTTGGATTAATATACTTTCTGGCATAAGTTACAAAAGAGCCCGCTATAGGTTCAGCTACCGCCAATTCTGCCAAACAAAGCATGACACATAGTACAATGGCGCCTCCTAACAAATAGGAAACTATTGCAGCCGGTCCTGCTTTTTCCAGAATATAGCCGGTACCAAGGAAATATCCGCTGCCAATTACACCACCTAAGGAAATAAGCTGTAAATGGCGATTCTTCAATCCCCTTTTCATTCCTTTTTCTTCCATTGTCTCACTAACACAACCTTTCATTTATCGATATACAGATAGTGCAAATATCTCGTTAAATATACCACGTTTAAGACCACAATACTATAAAAATTATTTTTTATCTAACAAATCCTTTTTCCCTCTATCATCGTTGATGTCATCATATCCTTCTGACTCCTCGTTAGAGTTATTATGCTTTTTGTTGTACATAATCATGGCCACCACTGCTACCGCAATTCCCATCATACTTGTAATAGCAGATACATTTTCCGGAGCAAATTCGGAAATAAGCCAGAAGACCAGAACCGCCACAAGACAAAATTTTAGGATATTCATAATCATTAGTCCTTTCAGAGAATACTTTTCCATTAATATTGTAACACTAAAATGTAAACTTTGCAGTTTTTAATCTTATTTTAATCTTTGTTTCATATTCATTTAATTTATAAATAGTAATATTATTCTACATCGTAGGGGAGTGATTTTTCCCCTATGAAGGTTAATCAAGGTTAATGTAACAGACAAACCTCTCCAATTGCTTGTTACACAAAAAATACCTTGATGTAGATCCCATTATCATTCCTTCTCCGTGGGAAGCCCCTCATCTCCAAGGGGCTTCTTTTATTTTGCATTTTTTCATCATAAATCCTTATTTTTGCATTTTTAAATATTATATATTAGAATTGTATGATGAATTAATTTGTAAGGAGTTATCTATGAGTAATGAAAACCAACAGCTGGATGAAGCAGTAAATAAACTTCATATTGTCCCTGGTACCCGACACTTTTTCTGGGTCCTGTTTAAATCCACCTTTCTGATCAGTGCCTTCACTGTAGGCGGTGGCATGGTAATTATACCACTTCTTAAGAAAAAATATGTGGATGAATATGGCTGGATTAACGATAAGGACACCTTGGACATTACTGCCATCGCTCAGTCCCTTCCGGGCGTAATGGCTGTTAACGCTTCCATAATGCTTGGTTATAAAATGGCAGGTTTTATGGGGACATTGGTAACCATATTGGCTACTGTACTTCCTCCACTTATTACCATTACAATTATCGCTTTTTTTTACGATCTCTTTGCCCACAACTACTATGTACAGATGCTTTTAAAGGGCATGCAATGCGGTGCCACCGCTGTTATTATTGATGTGGGACTTAATCTGGTATATAAGCTGTTCAAGAAGAAGCTGTTACTTCCAATATTGATTGCTGCCGGTACATTTATAGCCTCTCTCTGTTTCAATGTAAATCCTATGTACTGTGTCCTGGTGGATGCAATCATTGGGCTTATACTGTTGAGAGATCCTAAATACAATTGAGAGGAGGCTGGCAGATGAATATATTACTTCTTTTGTACTGGGAATTTTGTAAAATTGGCCTGTTCTGCGTTGGTGGTGGCTATGCCTCCCTCCCTTGGATTCAGGCTGCCGTTGTGGATAATTATCACTGGATTACCATGACAGAATTTATTGATATTTTCACCATTTCACAAATGACACCAGGGCCTATTGGCATTAATGCAGCTACCTTTGTAGGAACAAAAATTGCGGGGACACCGGGAGCCATTGTGGCAACCCTTGGCTTTGTAACGCCATCCCTTATTTTATGCCTTTTGATAACCTATCTGATGAAAAAATATGGTGAGCTCAGTTCCATAAAGGGAATCTTAAACGGACTTCGTCCCGCTGTGGTTGCCCTCATCTGCACCGCTGCCCTTAGCTTTATATGGCTTTCCGTATGGAACACAGAAAGCGTTCCTACAAATTTTGCCGACTTCGATTTTAAGGGTATAATTATTTTATTAATTGCTATGATAGCTGTAAAAAAGAAGGTAAGTGTTATCACCCTGCTGTTTGGCAGTGGAATTGCAGGATTAGTTCTTGGTTTACTGATGTAAAAACATGCTACTTAGGAATATAGGCTGGTGCAAAAATGCATCAGCCTATATTTATTAATCAAGCTTTAAAGTATAAAGTTTTTTTGACAGCTCAATCATTTTAGGATCATCAGAGCTGTTAAGCCAGGTAATTGTTCCCGGCTTCATAGAGGTATTAATCATATTTCTGGAATACAGCCGTCTTCTAAGCTGTCTGGCTGTGCCAGCAGCTCCATCAAATATCTTCACCTTATTATCGAAAAGCTCACTTATTACCTTTCGCACAAAAGGATAATGGGTACAGCCAAGAACTACCCCGTCAATTTGCTTGCCATCCAGTTTACTGAAATACCCCATAAGGAATTCTCTCAGTGCTGGGGAATCCAGTTCGCCACGTTCCACAAACTCAGGAAGTCCAGGCAGTGGCATCTTGATAATTTCAGCTCTGTCCCTCCATGTTTCCATTAATGTGGCAAACTTCTGCTCCCTAAGAGTAGCTTCTGTAGCCAACACCAACACCCTGCCTCCGGGACAGTTAATTACAGCAGGCTTTAATGCAGGCTCTATGGCTATAATCGGAAGCTGAGGATATTTTTCCCGAAGTCTCTTTCCAGCAGCACTGCTGGCTGTATTGCAGGCAATAACAACAGCCTTTGCGCCTCTAGCCAGCATTTTATCTACCACGTCAGATGTAAGCTCGTATATTTCCTGGGTACTTCTGCTGCCGTATGGAGCATTTTTGGAATCTCCGTAAAATATATAGTTTTCATTAGGCATAAGCTTGGTTATTTCCCTTAGGACACTAATTCCACCCATACCTGAATCCATAATTCCTATAGGATTTTCCGAATTCATTTTATCAAGAACCTTTCCATTAATGGTATATTTCAATATTTTACTATTATACACCTATACGCCTCCTTGATAAAGGCACTACTATTGATTTACAGAGTTTTCTTGTATAAAATATGAATGGTGAATTGTTTATGAATATTCGTGATGACTTTCTACTTTATAAAAACGACAATATAAATCAAAATGTAAAGCTGTCTGCCAAAAGTAAACGTAGGATGAGTAAATCCAAGGCTGATAATACTATAAAATCCTATTCAGCTGACTGGAATGACTTTACTGACTGGTGCGAGGCCCATGAGGTACCGCCTCTCCCTTGCACAGCTGAAACTATAGTTAACTACATTAATGATTTGGCAGACCATGCCCATGCCAATACGGTTTCCAGGCGCATTACCGCCATTTCGGAAAATCATATTGCAGCTGGCTTTTACGACAACAACCCAGCCAAGGACGGTATGGTTCGCAATGCCATGCAGGCCATTCGCCGGGAAAAGGGTACCTTCCAGCATGGCAAGGCCCCTATACTGATGGAAACTATGTCCCTTTTGGCTGATCTTTTTGATGCAGGAGATTTGGTATCCATTCGCGACAAGGCATTATTATTTCTTGGCTTTGCGGGTGCCTTCCGACGCTCTGAGCTGGTTGCTATACAGCTTAGGGATATCACCTTTTCCCCACAGGGTATGGTTATTTTTATTCCTCAGTCAAAGGGTGACCAGCTGGGACACGGAAGCCAAATTGCCATTCCATACGCTCCTGATCCCCATACATGTGCTGTAATTGCTGTACAGGATTGGATTGAGGCAGCAAACATAAAGGACGGGCCACTTTTCAGAGGCTTTAAACGTAACCTGGATCCACGGGAAACACAGCTTTCCGACAAATCAGTGGCAATTATCGTAAAAAAATACATGGGCATGCTGGGAATGAACCCTGATGATTTTGCTGGTCATAGCCTGCGTCGTGGCTTCGCCACCTCTGCAGCCCAGCACGACCTTGATGCACTTTCCATTATGAGACAAACCAGGCATAAGTCTGAAAAAATGGTTCACCGATATATTGAGCAGGGTAATCTCTTTAAGGAAAACCCTCTTAACCGTATGTTTGGACCTGCACATAGAAAGGATTAGTTTTTAAATGTCTAAATCACCAAGTAAATTCTTTATGGGAATTGGTATTATGTTAATCTTGTTAGGTGGCTTTGGTTGGGGGTTCACTTATGTTTTTGACCATCGCCCTGCGGATAATCTTTCCGGCTATTGTGATATTGACTTCCAGACCGGAGTAGATATAAATGGCAAGATTAACAGTGCCACCCTCACTATTCAGGACTATCGTTATTCCAGTGCCAATCTGCTGACCGCTATGACCATGATCTGCGATGACGATACCTACACCATGGAAGCTGCTGTCCGCCAAACTCCCCCGAGCTATTCCCTGGCATTCTATAACGACAAAACCACTTTAAAAAATACCAACAAGCTCTTTGTGGAATTTCCTCCTGAATCCTTCGATTCCATGCGAAAGGCCGAGGTTATTACCATTCAGTTCGCTTATGACAATGGTGACAAGGTATCATTGCCACTTAGTGAGCCGGATATGGAATACTGGAAGGACCATCTGAAGGACCAGCGAAAATAATTTATTATTATGTATACATGAACAACTTGTCAAAGTTTAATAGACAAGTTGTTTTTTTTGTGTTAAAGTCTTATAGGGTTTTTTTGAACCCACTTTTGTTTATTTACTAAAAGGAGTGTTTTTATTAATGAGTGAGAATCGAGTAATTCAGGTCCATGAGAGGCCACCTATTACAAAAACTATTCCGCTATCTTTACAGCATTTATTTGCTATGTTTGGTTCTACTGTGTTAGTACCAATTCTGTTCAATGTAAATCCTGCAACTGTACTGCTGTTTAACGGTATCGGTACATTGCTTTACTTGATTATATGTAAGGGGAAGATTCCGGCATATCTGGGTTCCAGCTTTGCCTTCATTTCTCCTGTATTTGCAGTATTATCCCAGTTCAACTATGAGGCTGCTCTTGGTGGTTTCATTGCCGTAGGTCTTGTTTTCGTTATTGTGGGCTTAATTGTTAAAGCCGTAGGTACTTCCTGGATAGACTTCATCTTCCCGCCAGCTGCCATGGGCGCCATTGTGGCCGTTATCGGTCTGGAGCTTATGCCAACTGCGGCTAAGATGGCCGGTCTCACCGAAGCAGAACCTGATATGAACAACATTATCGTGGCTGTTGCTACTCTGGCCATTACTCTTTTCTCCCAGATCGTGTTCCGCGGCTTTTTGGGTATTATTCCAATTCTTATTGGTATAATCTGCGGTTACATCATTTCTCTGGGCTTTGGCATTGTTGACCTTAGCGGTATTGAAAAGGCACCATGGTTTGCCCTGCCTACCTTCTATACCCCAGAATTCAATCTTACTGCCATAACCATTATCCTTCCTGCAGCACTGGTTGTTATCGCTGAGCATGTTGGCCATCTTTTCGTAACCAGTAACATTGTAGGGGCTGACCTTACCAAGGATCCTGGACTTGACCGCTCCATTATCGGTAACGGTATCTCCACTATCTTGTCCGGTTTCTTCGGCTCCACACCTAATACCACCTATGGCGAGAACATCGGTGTATTGGCAATTTCCAAGGTATTTTCCACTTGGGTTATTGGTGGCGCAGCAATCTTTGCTATTATTTTGTCCTGCTTCGGCAAGCTGTCCGCTGCAATTCAGAGTATTCCTGTTCCAGTAATGGGCGGTGTTTCCATGCTGCTCTTCGGCGTAATTGCCGCTTCTGGTATCCGCGTTCTGGTGGATGCCAAGATTGACTACAACCAGCCAATTAATTTGATGCTTACTGCTATCGTTCTCGGTATCGGCGTATCTACCGCCAGCATTACCATTGGCTCTACCACCTTGGCCGGTATGTCCCTGGCTACCGTTGTGGCAATTATTCTCAGCATCTGCTTCAATGTAATCAAGAAGCTCCGCGGAGAGAACTAAAATGAACATCACTTACGAAGTTAAGGATAATGAAGCCCTGACCCCTGTATCGGTCAGGGCTTTTCTTAGAAGCAGCTGTGGAGTCTCCCATGGTCTCTGGCGACGTCTTAAATGGAACGGAACCATTTTAGTTAATGGTGAAAAAGTTAAGGCCACTATGGCAACTGTAAAGTCAGGAGACAAAATCACCTGCATATTGGAAGAAGAATCCTCCATTGTTCCCGCAAGAATTCCCCTGGACATACGCTACGAGGATGATTACCTTATTATTTTAAATAAACCAAATGGTATTCTGGTGCATCCCACTGGCGGTGACCATGATAATACTTTGGGAAACGGCTTAAAATATTATTACCAGCTAACCGGGCAGGATATTGATTTTCATCCCGTACACAGGCTGGACCGTAATACCACAGGATTGGTTGTGATAGCCAAGCTGCCCCAGCTACAAAGTGCCCTTACCCAGCCAGGCCCTCGCATAAAGGGAAATATGAAGGAGCATAATATTACCCAAAAATTCTTTCACAGAAGCTATTTTGCCCTGATTGATGGCATTCTGCCCCAAAGAAAGGGAATCATAGATTTACCCATTGCCCGCCACCCAGACAGTATCATTCAGAGAATTTGCTCCCCAGATGGTCAATATGCAGAAACCCATTATGAAACCGTGGCAATCAATAACGGCAAATCCCTTATTAAGCTGGAGCTGAAAACCGGACGGACTCACCAGATAAGGGTTCATCTGGCCTCCATTGGATTTCCTCTACTGGGAGATGATTTATACGGCGGTAATCATGATATAATCAACCGTCAGGCCCTCCATGCCTACCATCTGGAGGTATTTAATCCACTTAACGGAGAAACTGTTTCTGTGTATTCAGATATTCCCCAGGATATGATTAAGGCCTTTTACAAATAAATTGAATTAACAAAAAACATAATGATGCTTTTACGCACCCAAAAAGGACCAGCCCCACGGGCCGGTCCTTCATTTTTTAAAAAATATTAAGCTATTAAACGTCGATTGCCTTGCCATCGGAGCCAAGAACATTTCTGATCTTATGAGCAACAATATCCTGAATATTCTGGCGAGCTGGTTTCAGATACTGACGAGGGTCAAAATGCTCCGGATACTTGGCCATGTGCTCACGAATACCAGCAGTAAGGGCAAGACGCATATCAGAATCGATATTAATCTTGCAAACAGCACTACGGGCAGCCTTGCGCAGCTGATCCTCAGGAATACCGATAGCATCCTTTAAATTACCACCAAAGTGATTAATAATCTCCACATACTTAGGCACAACAGAGGAAGCACCATGAAGCACGATAGGGAATCCAGGCAGACGCTGGGAAATTTCCTCTAAAATATCAAAGCGCAGATCTGGTGGAACAAGCACACCCTGCTCGTTTCTGGTGCACTGCTCCGGTCTGAACTTAAATGCGCCGTGGCTGGTACCGATAGCAATAGCCAAGGAATCTACGCCTGTGCGGGATACGAACTCCTCTACATCATCAGGATCGGTATAGGAACCAGTTGTCACATTTACATCATCCTCTATGCCTTCCAACTGACCAAGCTCACCCTCTACCACTACGCCGTGTGCATGAGCATACTCTACAACTTCCTTGGTGATAGCAATATTTGCTTCAAAAGAATGTGCAGAGCCGTCGATCATAACGGATGTAAAGCCACCATCAATACAGGACTTACAGGTCTCAAAATCTGCACCATGGTCCAAATGCAGGGCAATAGGCACTGTGCTGACCTTCAGGGCAGATTCAACCAAACCAAACAGGTACTCTGCACCAGCATACTTTCTGGCACCGGCAGAAGCCTGCAGAATAACTGGAGACTGGGTTTCTTCAGCAGCAGCAACAATTCCCTGAACGATCTCCATATTGTTTACATTGAAAGCACCAATGGCATAGCCGCCCTCGTATGCTCTCTTAAACATCTCTTTGGTATCAACTAATGGCATAAAATAATACCTCCCTCTCTATTGGAATTTCTCTTATTTGGTATTATAGCATACAAACCCTTTAAATACTAGGCAAATCATCAAACAAATCTGTTGATTTGTGGTATTTTTCGCAATAAATACGAAAAAACAATTTTTACCACTTTATTATTTACTGACAATTTTCAATATTTTTCTGAGGAAGGGAATAGATAAACCTGCATGGATTGATGTTTTTTGACCGCTCCAAGGCAGAAGTAAGATACAACGCCTTCTTCGCCCTGGTAATTCCCACATAAAACAGTCTGGCCTCCTCATCGAAATAATCCGCATCTATGGCGAACTTACTTGGAAATACTCCTTCCTGGAGCCCTGCAAAGAATACCTGATCAAACTCAAGTCCCTTTGCCTGATGGACAGTTATAATAGGAATCTTGGGATGGGATGCCAGCATAAGATCGAATTCAGTATTGGAAAGGGATGTAAGGGTCAGCAGATTCTTTATACCATCAAGACAGGACATACTTTTGTCGTCCCGCTCCCGCATAAAGCGATATAATTGGCGAAGATTTCCTACCTTACCGTTGGACTTGTTGGAGGTGTTATTTCGTATATCCTCATTAGTATAACGCTCCAATATGCCCACCTCCCTGATGACCTTGTTCATCAAGTCATGCGGTCTCATATCATACATATCCCGCTTATATTCATTAATCTTGTCCGCAAAAGGAGCAAAAAGCTTGGAATATTTAGCAAAGAAACGACGCCGCTCATCTATACCATCAATAATATTATTGTTTACTGCATATATAAGAATTTCCCCGGTAGCCGAAATATCATCAAAGGCATCATGGGTTGACTTATGACTGACTTTAACAAACTCCCCTACTGTAGACAGCTTGTGGTTTTCCAGCTTCGGGTAAAATCTACGGAAAATATCCAAGGTATCATAATGAGCCTGACACTGCAAACCTTCCAGTCCCAAACGATTAAACTGGCTTGCCAATATTGTCAAATCATAGCCAACATTATGCCCCACAATGACGCTATCCCTGGCAAAAGCCAAAAACCTCTGAAGGCCTTTTTTAGGATCCACACCCTCCTGCTGCAGCTGTTCATCAGTAATATGATGAGTATTTACGGACTGTCCCACAGACTTTGTTGCTTTCAAGAATAAATTCAGCTTATCCAGAACCTTTCCTGTCCTATCAATTCGTATTGCCGCAATCTGAATAATTTCATCTTTGGAAGTGTCCAGGCCGGTGGATTCCACATCAAAAACCACCACATTGCCTCTTTCCAGCTCACGGCGCAGCATTTCAAAGGGTTCATCGTATTTGATAGTAGATGGATGAATCATATCACTGGGGCGAATCCCCAAGGTCATGGCTTCCTCCGACTGTAGCTTTTCGATGGTCCTGGCACCTATACCCTTGGCGTATTCCTTAGCTACACGGCAAATACTGGTATCATCCCATTCGTTAATCAGCATGTTAAATACAGCCAAAACATCCTTTATTTCCTGCCTGCGAAAGAAATGAAACTCGTCCACCAGCATGAATTCAAGGGGGAAATCTTCAAATATTCCCTTTTGGAGCATCTGATTTCTCTGTCTTGTTTCCATAATCTTACTGAAGCAATTTGACAACCGCTTATTATATACATTGGAACGGGTCAAAATACATACCTTGGACAAATCCTGAGGTCGCAAACGCTGGAGGGTATTATAAATCCAGTCAGCCTCTATATATGTATCCCTAAAGGTGGCGTGAACAATTCTCTCCCCTTCATTATCACTCATAGCCATGGCATCGTCCGGAAAAAAGTTTGTAACCTTATCCGGGAAACGCTTTTTTAAATACTGATATGAGCTGTCCAAAAGTATTCTTGTGGAGCGATAATTTTTATTAAACACAATCAGCCGTGGCTGATACTCTCCATAAAATTTGTCAAATATTAAATCCGGCTGGGAGCCACGCCACTCATATATAGTCTGGAAAAAATCACCGCACATAATAACATTATTCTGTCCAAATAAATGCTCCAGTACACTGTACTCCAAACGTGAGGTATCCTGAACCTCATCGATACACCAATATTTATAATAGGAGCTCCATGCCCTTTGTACTTCAGGATTTTTCAAAAGCTCATAGGCAATATTGATAAGATCGCAAAAGTCCATGCCATGGGCCATTCTAAGGGCATTATCATAAGCACAAACCAGCATACCGCCTCTATTCTGGAATTCCATAATAAGGGCGTTGCATGATTTCCAATTAATACGGCTGGCATCCGAAAACCTTTGACCGTTTTCCATCAGCAGGCGGTCAATAACCCGCTGATAATCCTCACCGGCCTCATCGCTAAAATAGTCATACTCTCCCCGATACTCCTTCACCAGGGCGATAATCTTCTGAATAGCCCCGGCCCAGCCGGTTTGAGAAGCCATATCTGCCATTTCCGGCACATTTTTGATAATTTCAAGACAGTCTTCCTCATCATAAATGATGGAATCTGCTGAAATACCAATATCTCTATGCTTTGACTCCTGACGGATAATTTCGTAACAAAACCCATGGAAGGTCTTGATGGTAACATCATTGGCGGCTTCCCCCACCACCTCCATAACACGATTTTTCATTTCGCTGCAGGCCTTATTTGTAAACGTCAGACAGACAATTTCCCGGCCCTCCGCCCGCTTTTCTTTAATAATATGGGCTATTCTATAGGCTAATGTATTGGTTTTTCCCGTACCTGCCGAAGCAATCAGCAAAATATTGTTATCTAATTCGTTGACCACATCAAGCTGGTTATCGTTTAAATAGTTCGGCTGTTTATTATAATCCATTAACATATTCTCCACTTGCCAATGTTTCTTAAACTATATATTATTGTAAATAAACAGCAGGATAAAAACAAGTGTTTGTAAAAATAAAATCAGAGGAAGCATCTCACTCCCTCTGATATATTTGTCTTTTATCCTATGAAACAGCTTATCTATGATGGAACCATCCGTTACCAAAGGCCCGGCAATTTAACACCTTACCCGTTACTGCATCTACATGGACCATATAGTTAACATCGTTCGCCTCGCAGATTACAGAATACATTGGATGAAATTCAATTTTTGGCCGTTCACCATTTGTTTTTTTATCCTGTTCGGCTGCCTGAGCTTTATTATCAGTATTATTTACCTGATTATCAGGCTGGAAACTGCCCTGCCATCCGCCACCACGATAACGGTGTCCATAGCCTGACCCCCAGTGACCGTCATAATTATCTTTATTGTTATTTTGTCCATTATTATCCTGATTACGGTTTTCATCCCAACCATTACAGTACGGACCAGCACCATTGCGCCCCGGGCCACGATGTCCGTTAAACCGATGACCCATTCCCATATAGTGATTTGTTGGTCCGTCACAAAGGAAGATTTCCTTCCAGGTAATACCGGAGGCATCCACCCCCATAGCCTGGGCAGCGGCTTCCTTAGCCTGTGACTCACTGATTACTTCGATATTGTTTTCATTCAGCCTTGTTTCCACAATTTTGCTGTTGGCCTGAACAACGTTATGGAACTCCACCAGCTTCTGCTGATGACCGTACCAGCCTAACCCACCTAATGCTACGACACAGGCCACCATGGCCACACCGGCCTTCTTCATTGTACCACTTGAAATAATTTTGTTATCCATAATAAATTCCTCCTTGAACCACTTTTCTCTTTTCATTGTTCCCTTATTGGGTACACCTGAAGTATAAAACTATATTCTAAACAAAACATAAACTGCATATAAATATTTTGATACATATCATTTTTTCCCGTTTAGATTTTTGTTAGAATTATGACGTATACTTAACACTATATAAAAAAGCTTTATTGAGAAAATCATCAGATAAAAAAGGAGCAATTATTATGCGACTTCGGGACATTTCCCTGCGTAAGCGGTTATTTATAGCCAACTTCATGATGGTCTTTATTCCCTTTTGTTTGCTGGTAATTATCGGCGGCAGCCTGTTTTTGGGTATGCAGCTGATGGGCGGGTCAGACCAGGACAAGGTAAATTCCATGTGGCCTGAAAAGGGGCCGGCACCATCCATTCAATTTGCCATCAGTGCCATAAAAGTAAAAATTGAACACTACAACCCTGATGCTGTTCCACAGGGCCAAGGGCAGGGACACGGTCATGGTATGGGAATGCATCGCCAGCGCATGATGAACGGCAATTTCAACAAGAATATAGAGCGTGACCTCATGGCCTTGGAAAAGGAAAACATCCAAAGTGTGGTAACAAGGGACAACACGCCAATATATGTATCCCCCGGCATTGATGCCAATACTCTGATTCAAACCGTGACGGAACGCAGCCATGGGGCCCCTATGATGCTATGGGACAACGATATTTTTCTCTTTAATTACCAATCCAGTGATAAAAGAACACAAATTTATTCATATGGACCGGCTCCACTACTGCAACGCGGTGAGCCACCTATGCCCAATCCACGCCATGACTGGAATTCTATTCTTACAGGGATAATGATTATTGCCATAATTTTTATTATATTGCTTGGCCTGTACCTGTCCCGCCTGTTATCCCGTCAAATACTGGAGCCGTTATCAGCCCTCCGGCGGGCTTCGGCAGAAATCCGGCAAGGCAATCTTGATACTCCGGTGGAAATTCAGGCTCAGGATGAATTTGGAGAAGCCTGCCAGGATTTTGAAGCCATGCGCCTTGAATTAAAAAAGGCCCGGGAACAGCAGAAAAAATACGAGGAAAACCGCAAGGAGCTGATTGCAGGTATTTCTCACGACCTGTCCACGCCCCTCACCTCCATGAAGGGCTATGCCAGCGGTATACTGGATGGAATTGCCAAGACACCGGAAAAGCAGCGGCATTATGTGGAAATGATTCTCCAGGGGGCCTTCACCATGGAAAAGCTGGTAGAAAGCCTGTTTTTATTCTCAAAGCTGGATTTGGGACGAATTCCATTTACCATGGAAACAGTCGCTCTGCGAAATTATTTTACCGATTTTTACAATGAGCAAAAGCCTCTCCTGACAGAAAAGAACATTAATCTCACCATGGAAATGAATTTACCGAAGGAAGAAGATGGACTGGTTTCCATTGACAGAATCCAATTCCAGCGGGTTATAGATAACCTTATCAGCAACAGCAGTAAATATTCCAATAGGGATGATGTAGATATAAAGATTTGTCTTGAATCCCGTAATAACAACCTTCGTATCACCTTTGCCGACAATGGCCCGGGAGTACCGGCGGAAGATTTGCCAAAGCTCTTTGACAGCTTCTATCGCACCGATCATGCCCGTAGTAATGTGGCCAAGGGCAGCGGTCTGGGACTGGCCATTACCAAGCGAATCATTGATGGTATGAAGGGAAAAATTCGGGCTGAGTCCAATCCATCTGGTGGCCTTTGCATTATTATTGAATTGCCACTGACTAACAATGATAATCTGTAACATACACAAATTCAACATTTTGCAGGAGGAACAGCAAATGAAGCGCATATTAATTATAGAAGACGATCCTGGAATTGCAGAACTGGAAAGAGATTATCTGGAAGCCAGCGATTTTCAGGTGGATATTGAAGCTGATGGTATCAAAGGACTTAGCAGAGCCTTGGTTGAAGATTTTGACCTGCTTATTTTGGATGTTATGCTACCTGGTCAGGACGGCTTTCAAATCTGCCGGGAGTTGCGTAAAGAGAAAGAATTGCCTATACTAATGGTGTCGGCCCGTCAGGAGGATATCGACAAAATACGGGCCTTGGGACTGGGAGCCGATGATTACGTCAGCAAGCCCTTTAGTCCCAGTGAGCTGGTAGCCAGAGTAAAGGCCCATCTGGCCCGTTATCAACGGCTGACCAAGCTATCCAGCGATTCATCGCCAAAAGTGAAGGCTATCCACCGTGGCGACCTGGAAATACAGCCGGAAACTCACATGGTTTACCACAAGGGACAGGAAATCACCCTCACCAACAAGGAATTTGAGCTGCTCCTGTTTATGGCGGAAAATCCGGGCATTGTTTTCAGCAAGGATAAGCTTTTTGATGAGATATGGGGCCTGGATGCCATGGGTGATACGGCTACTGTAATGGTTCACATTAACCGCCTTCGGGAAAAGATAGAACCAAATCCCTCCTCCCCTATATATATTGAAACAGTATGGGGGGCCGGCTATCGGTTCTGCAATAAATAATATACGAATATTGACCACACTTAAAAAGCGGCTGTAATCGGTACAAAATACCGAATACAACCGCTTTTTTTATTTAAGCTTAATTAATTCTCAGTCTGCACAATATATTCATTTTCTTCATCTTCCTCAAGGTTGGAAGTATCCACATGACTTACTACTACACTGCTCAATGCAAACAGAGCCAGGGAGTTCGGAATAACCATGAGATTATTGAACATATCCGTAAGCTCCCACACCAGATTGTTGGACAGGCAGGAGCCAAGGAATACAAACACAATGGCAATGAGGGAGAATACCTTAACAGCGGATTTTCCCATCAGATATTCCACATTAATCTTGGCAAAGAGATTCCAGCTAAGAATAGTGGAAAAAGCGAAGAACAACAGGCTGACAGCAATAAAGGCACTGCCCAGGCTGCCACCAAACAGGCTGCCGAAGGCCAACTGAGCCATATTGGTCTTGGAAACGCCCTCAGCGGCACCACCGGCCAATACGCCATCACCAGTATACAGGGTGGTTACAACAACCAAGGCCGTCATAGTAAGTACAACAAAGGTATCAATAAACACACCAACCATAGCTACCACACCCTGATCATGTGGTTTTTCCACATTGGCCAAGGCATGTGCATGTGGAGTGGAACCCATACCAGCTTCATTGGAGAACAGACCACGCTTTACACCCTGACTGATAGCGGTCTTGATAGCCATACCCCAGCTACCGCCGATAATAGCATCAGGATTAAAGGCATAGAAGAAAATAAGGGAAACAGCCTCCGGAACTCTATCAATGTTTGCCAAGAGAATAACTGCACCACCGATAAGATAGAAAATTGCCATAATAGGAACCAGCTTCTCAGTAATTCTGGCAATACGATTGGTACCACCGATGAACACAAAGCCGGCCAATAAAGCGATGACAATACCGACGCCCCAGGCAGGAATACCAAAGGCGGCCTCACTGGTCTCACCGATGGAATTGGACTGAACCATGCAGCCCATAAATCCAAGTGCCAAGGTAATGGCTACGGCAAAGAAGGCTGCCAAAAATTTACCAAAGGAGCCTGGAAAAGCGCGACGGATATAGTAAACCGGTCCACCGAGAACTGTGCCGTCCTCCTTAACGACACGGGTCTCCTGGGCCAACACAGCCTCGGCATAGTTGGTGGCCATCCCGAAGAAGGCAATAATCCACATCCAGAAAATGGCACCAGGTCCACCGGTGAGAATTGCACCGGAAGCACCAACCACATTACCGGTACCTACCTGAGCTGCTACCGCAGTTGCCAATGCCTGAAATGAGCTCATGCCGCTTTTTCCGTTATCACCATGAAGGGAGAAGTTGCCAAAGAACCGTCTAAAGCCTTCGCCCAGGCAGCGAACCTGAACGAAACGGGTTCTGATGGTATAATACAGCCCCAAACCAATCAACAGAATACAAAGAATGTAATCTGATAAATACGTATTAACCATTTGTACGATTTCCAATAAGTCCATAATCATATCCTCCAAAAATAAAAAGAGTATCCTCCGAAGAAGATACTCTATAGGACAATCAAATAAACAACGCCATATAACTTCTAGAACATTACTGGCTGTTACTCATTATCACTGTCTTTTTGCCTGAGAGATTCAGCTTACATATAAAATGTAAACCTTGCACCTTCGGCACCCAATTTAATGGGATTCTCCAGAGTATCCTCCATCACCAGTCTGCATAGCATTCTGATGACTTCTTCGGATTAATGTAGTTAACATGGAGTAATATACCACTGTTTTATGTTCATGTCAAGCGGATATATGTAGTAAATATGGAATACCGCAGAAAGTCCCCCAGTAAGTCCTTCCTTCTTACCGGCAAAACCGCTGAGGTTCAGATCAAGGGTAACATTACTCTTTTCCCCAGGCCGGAAGGTGGCACCGATTTCTCCCCTTACGCTTCCCGTACCACAAACCGATATTTCCCTTTGCGAAGACCACGAACATTTTCAATAATACCCAGCTTCAACATTTTCTTTAGCAAGACGGAAGCAGGGCTTGGCGTTATTGTCAAGGTGTTTACCACCTCAGTACGGCCAAATATTCTTTCTTTACCAAAGATATCATATAGGCTCATAATGTTGTTCCTTGTCTTGACAGTACATTTTGCCTCATCCAGCAAAGACAATATCCTGTTTTTCCCATCAATGTCCTGTTGAATGTCCTGTTTTGATGGTGAATGTGCCGTTTCTGCCTGCCAATCAATATGCAAATACCGATTTTTCAGCTCATTGTCCTCACCCATCAGCAAATTTCTAAGGAATTTTTCCAAAAAGGTAGGTGTTTCATGTACTCCATTTTGTAAATTGCTGTAGTTGGCCCGCACCAAAGCATTACGGAAGTACCATGAATTATCTGCAAATAAGTCATTGGTAACATTAAAGCCCAAGCTACGCAGATATTTTATGAGGAAAACTGCTGTTGTCTTGGTATTGCCTTCACCAAATATATGGATCTGCCACAACTGGGATATGAATTTGGCCAGATGATTTACTATTTCGCTCATGGACAAGCCTTTATAGCTAAATTCCTTCTCGGTGCGAAAATCATAATCCAAAATTGCATTTAATTCCAAGGCTCCTCCATGAGTTACCGAAGCACCATTTAGTACCCATTCTTTTTTAGTTATGTTGTAATCACGAATTTTCCCGGCATGGGAATACACTCCTGTAAATAACCGCTGATGAATGGAAATATACTGGGCAGGAGAAAAAACGAAGGATTCTTCCCCAAGAATTTCCGTTATTCTTGCCGCGACCTTGTCCGCTTCCTCTGTCCGTTTCTGTACTCCCTTGACTCTGTCCTGCTTGTAGTAACTATCTATAAGCTGCTTGGCCTCAGCAATATTTATACGACCTTCAATATTATCCTTGGCTGTTTTTAATAAATACTCTGATGTTCGGAGATTATCTACCTTCTGCAGGCCAATGGCAGTTTTCCAGGCATGGGCCTTTTGTGCTTTATCCGGCTCACCGGAAATGTAATATTGAGCAAACGGATCAAGTATTTCATTTTCTACCATGCTTACACCTCCTACAATTTACAGATTCTTTATTCTCTGCCATGAATATCCCCCTAATTAATTAAGTACTGGTTCAAAATGCCACAAGTCACACCTTTAGGTATTTTTCCACACATTTCAATGGTAATTCTTTTTTAAGTTTATGCCAATAATTTATTAGAAAAAAGATGATATTGCCGTCGCTAGTTATAAAGTGTACTAAAAAAGGCCCTGCCTATTGATAGACAAGGGTATTAATACGAGTTAGAACAATATGGAAGGTGTTACCATAGAGGTAGGCGGTCAATCCTAGCCCCTGAGAGGGGGTATTGCCTATGACGATATATGACTTTTTAACAGTTGTATTTCTCATTGCAATCTGTATTGTTGCAATTAAATCATAGCAATAGAAAAACCGCCACGGCTACCAACTGAGACGGCTTTTCTATAAACTGTTTCTTGTTCGGGGCTGACCGTCTATCGGTAGCACCTTTTTCTTAGGTTCATTATAGCATTTTTAGTATAATCTTGAAAGTAACTTTTTATCCGATTTTAAATATGGAATACCGCAGAAAGTCCCCCGGTGAAGCCCTGTTTCTTCCCGGCAAATCCGCTGAGATTCAGATCAAGGGTAACATTGCTCTTTTCCCCAGGCTGGAAGGTGGCACCGATTTCTCCCCTTACGCTGGTTCCGCTGATGTCTGCACCGCGGATAGCCACACCATCAGCAAAGCCTGATGCCCTGCCGCAGAATTCATGCTCTACAGCCAGTCCACCGTAGTAATTAATATTATCGTTCTGCTTTACGGTGTATCTGGTTCCTACACGAAGAACGCTGGATTCCACTGCATCAAGGTCGTAGTGACCACCGGCATCAAAGGACACACTGCCCCTATGGTTATAGAAATACTTGGCATAAAGGTCCAATACAGCCGTCTTGTTCAGCTTGATTTCACGGCCAACACCGATATGGGCACCCCAATAGGTGGCATCAGTGGTATAGCTGTATGGATTTCCTGCTGCATCCCGAAGCACGTTATTGGCATCATCATGAATAGAACCGGCCCGTAGACTCCCCTCTACATAAAAGCCGTTATTCTTCTGCCACTTGCCTAAGATACCGCCACCAGTATAGCGGGTGGAGCCATCGCCCCGTTCATCACCATTAAAGGTGCTATAGTTTCCAGTACCGTATTCAAAGAAGGCTCCGTACTCTGTGGTGGACAGCTTCTTTTCGTTTTTGTGCCCAAGGGCCAAAATAGCATTCCATGTATGGGTCTTTACATGAGAACCGGTTTCCACATTCATGGAGCCACCACCCATATTGGCATAGGTGGCCATACCGTCAGTGCCTGTATTTCCTGCCATAGAAAGGCCCTCAGTAGCTGCACCTACGAAATCATTACCGGCAGAGAGAGCTGCCATACCTACTTCAGCTCCCATAACTGTATTATGTGTCTGCTCCTGGACAGTCAGGGACTCAACCCCAGTCTCAGCAGTGAAAATCAAATCTTCTCCCATCAGTGAAGCCTTGCCCTCACCCCCAAGAGTGGAACCCACCTTGTACTTGGTGCCTGTGATTGTGCCAATGTTTTCGCCAAAATTGGAAATCAGTGTCATTGTTTTATTGG
>NZ_JAZTZI010000123.1:0-1016 GCF_045637405.1 Anaerovibrio sp. | reverse complement strand
GGAACGTCTTAAAAGACCCCATGGTTCCTCCGGTAAATCCAAGGCCAGTCATGGTATTTTGGTGGAGGGAGAAGGCGGCATGCTGGTGCGTTTGGCTAAGTGCTGTAACCCAATCCCAGGTGACCCTATTACCGGCTTTATTACCAAGGGGCGTGGTGTGTCCGTTCATCGTTCAGATTGTCCGAATGTGGCCATTACAGATAATGATGCATCTCGGGTTATTGCCGTAAATTGGGATGTGGGCATCGATAAGAACTATACTGTGGAGGTTGAGATTCATTGTAATGATTCGGCGGGGATTCTTACCAATATTTTGGCGGTTCCGGCCGAAATGAAGATGAATGTCAGCTCCGTAAATGCCCGTACCAACCGTAATAACAAGACTTCAGTGGTCATGCTTGGTGTTGAGGTAAGTGCGGCATCACAGGTTAACTCCTTAATGACCAAAATACGTCGTTTGAAGGATGTCTACAGCGTAAGCCGGGCTATGACCAACAACGCTGATAAGCGTAATGGCTAGTGCCAGTGCACTAATAGAGAGTGAAGTGAGATAATGGATTTTTCGGTAAAAACCCTAGTTGCCGGTATGGTGGGGACAAATTGTTATATTTTAAAGGACAATTCCACTGATGAAGGCATGGTAATAGATCCTGGTGACAATGCTAAAAGTATATTGGCGTATATAGAAGAGGCTGGAATTGACGTTAAGCTGGTGGTTCTTACCCATGGCCATTTTGACCATATTGGGGCAGTGGATGAGCTAAGGGAAAAACTCAAAGTGCCAGTGGCCATTCATAAGGATGATGCCGATATGCTTACAGACGGCAAGAAAAATTTATCTGCCTTTACCGGCGGCGGACTTGTAGAGGGAAAACCAGCGGATATACTCCTTAATGATGGAGACAATATATCCTTTGGTAAGTGTACTTTAAGGGTTATAAGCACTCCGGGACACACCAAGGGCGGTATTTGCCTGTATGGTGGAGGCGCTCTCTTTAGTGGAGATACTTTGTTTG
>NZ_JAZTZI010000122.1:0-22540 GCF_045637405.1 Anaerovibrio sp. | reverse complement strand
ATGCCGGGGGAGCTGGTATCATATCCTGTGGTGGTCGTACCACAGATTATGTTCGGGATGAAATCCGTAAGGCCAAGACATTGACGGATAAGCCTTTTGGTGTAAACATCATGTTAATGGCTCCAAATAAGGACGAGATTTTGGAGGTTATCTGTGAGGAGAAGCCAGCGTTTGTTACTTTAGGTGCCGGAAATCCTGTTCCTTTTGTGGAGCCACTTCATAAGGCTGGTATAAAGGTAATTCCAGTAGTGCCAAATGTTAAGCTTGCTAAGCGCCTTGAGCAGAACAATGCAGATGCTATTGTGGTAGAGGGAATGGAAGCTGGCGGTCACATTGGTGTGCTTACCACCATGGCTCTGATGACTCAGGTTATTCCGGAGGTAAATATCCCAGTGGTAATGGCTGGTGGTATTGCAGATGGTCGTGGTATTGCAGCTGCTCTGTTGATGGGAGCAGCTGGTGTTCAGATGGGTACCCGCTTCCTGGTGGCGGAGGAATGCCCGGTACACGATAATTTTAAGCAGAAACTCATTGAAGCAGTTGATACGGATACTATAGTAACCGGTCAGACCATCAAGAGTGCGGTAAGAGGTCTTAAGAACAAATTCTCCGAGGAATATCAGGCTTTGGAATTTTCTGGCAAGGCTACTAAGGAGGAGCTTCTTAAGCTGGCTACAGGTACCAATAAGCTGGCTGCAGTGGACGGCGACATGGAAAAGGGTATGATTCAGGCCGGGCAGAGCCTTACCCCATTGAAGAAAATCGAGCCAATGGCTACTATAATCGAGAGCTTAGTGACCGAAGCACGGGCAACCTTGGCTGAGGCCCAGAATATCAATCTATAACGAGCTCATATGTCAATGGTGGTCAGTGATAGTTGACTTCAGCTCGGGACTCTGGGCTAAAACTATTTTTTGCTTTTAATTAGCAGCGATAAAAGTCGAACTCGCTTCGCTCAAACAACGACATTTTCTCGCTGTGTAAGAACGCAAATAAATAGCTTTCGACGCCCATCGCCCTAATGCTTCAGTCAATCTATAATGACCACCATTTATGTACATAAAAAGGACGTCTGGAATTTTCCGGACGTCCTTTAAGTTGACTAAGGTTATCCCATGTCAGCTATCAGTTTTCACCAACGACTTCGTTCAGACCTGCAATAAGCTGATCAATATCAATACCATGGGCAGAAGCACCCTGCTCGATGTTTTCAAAGTGTGCAGCGGCACAACCTATGCAGCCCATACCACTCTCCATGAAAACAGGAACGGTATCAGGATATTTAGTAACAACCTCCATGATGGACATATCTTTTGTAATAGTCATATATAACAACCTCCTTAATAATTATTATTAATTACACTCCACGATTATATCATAAATAAGAAAAATTTCCTAATATAATATGGGAAAAATAAAATGATTGCGGTATAATGTAGTGGTGTTATTAATATGGAGGGAAATTATGGTTAATATTGATGAGTATATTAAAAAATATAGATTGTTTATAGTGGCAGGGATTATTCTTTTGGCCATCGGCCTGATCGCATTTATGGGCAAGAAGGAAGAGCCTGTGGTACATCAGGTAGCTAAGGCTGAGGACCATAGAGGAGTTACGGTTCTAAATTATCACAAAATAGACAATACATTTCATTCCCTCTCAGTAAGACCGGAAGATTTTGAAAAGCAAATGAAATGGCTAAGTCAGCATGGTTATCATACTATTACACCGGATCAGCTATATGAGTTTGTGACTAATGGTGTGGAGCTTCCGGATAATCCAGTTATGATAACCTTCGATGATGGCTATGTTGACAACTATAAGAATGCATATCCTATAATGAAAAAATATGGCTTTGTGGGAACTATTTTTGTGGTGACCACTTATTTGGAGAAGTATCCAAATTATCTGACCTGGGATCAGGCTAGGGAACTGGAAGCCAATGGCTTTTCCATAGAGTCACATACAGCCACCCATAAGTCCATGACCGAGGCCAGTGATAATCAGATTATGGATGAACTGACAAAATCCAAAGCAATGCTAAATGAGAAGCTGGGTAAGGATTCCTGCTTTATTGCTTATCCAACTGGGACTTATAACCTCCATATTGCGCAGTTAGTGAAGAATGCAGGCTACAAGGCCGGATTTACCATAAAGTATGATGCAGTCAACCGCAATAGTAATGTTTATGCTTTGGAGAGGGTACCAATATTTCATACAGAGGATACTAATAAGGACTTTTTGGAAAGAGTCTTATATCTACCACTTATGAACAAGGATGGATGGGTAAAAAAATAAATAATGTCAATTGACACCTTTGGTTATATGCCAAAGGTGTTTTTAGTTTACAAATTAATTATATTTATAGTATCTAATAATATTTCTGGGACATTTTTCCTTTTTTTATAATTTTCAAAATTTGTGGGGGCAAAAAACAGTAAAAAGTGGAAAAAAGTGGGGGAATGTGGTAGACTATGTCTACAAGGTGGTGATGAAGGATGTTAATGGGCGAATATAATCATTCGCTGGATGCGAAAGGTCGCGTGATTTTACCGGCTGATTTTCGTGCTGAATTAGGCGAATCCTTCATTATTACCAAGGGTTTGGATAACTGCTTGTTCATTTATCCTCAATCTGAATGGGAACAGCTGTCAGTCAAGCTTCGTCAACTACCTTTAGCCAAAACTGAAGCCCGGGCCTTTGTAAGATTTTTCTTCGCCGGTGCCCGTCAGGTCGAATTGGATAAGCAGGGCCGTTTTCTGATACCCGCCACCCTTCGTCAGCATGCGTCCTTGAAAAAGGATGCCGTTCTTATCGGCGTTTCCAATCGCATAGAAGTTTGGAGCAAGGATGAATGGCTTAAGTACAATGAAGAAATTACTCCATCTGTTTCTGCTATAGCTGAAACCTTGGCAGAGCTGGGGATATGAGGTAGCAAATGAGCGGGAAATTTCATCATGTAAGTGTAATGCCAGAGGAGACAGTTGACGGTTTGGTAACAAACCTGTCCGGAACCTATGTGGATTGTACTTTGGGCGGTGCCGGGCACTCCAGAATGATTGCTGATAAGCTAAATGAAGATGGCAGATTAATAGGTATTGACCAGGATACAGCAGCCATTGCAGCGGCTACTGAGCGGTTGACTGGTGTTGGGTGTCACGTTAATATAGTAAAGGATAATTTTTCCCATCTGGAAATGATTCTAAAGGAGCAGGATGCAGAGGAAATAGACGGCATTCTCTTCGATTTGGGAGTATCATCTCATCAGCTGGATACAGCGGAAAGAGGGTTTTCCTATATGCTGGATGCACCTCTGGATATGAGAATGAATCAGCAGGCAGAGTTTTCTGCCTATGATATAATAAACAAGTATGACTTGGACGAGCTTTGCCGTATCTTTAAAGAATATGGTGAAGAAAGATGGTATAAGAGAATAGCACAGTTCATCGTGGAGGCGAGAAAGACTGCACCCATAAAGACCACTGGTGAACTGGTGGACATAATAAAAAAAGCGGTTCCTGCTGCTGTGAGAAATTCCAAGGGCGGACATCCTGCCAAGCGTATTTTTCAGGCAGTTAGAATAGAGGTTAATAACGAGCTGGGGATTCTTGAAGAAGCTTTCCGTACTGCAGTTAAGCATTTAAAGCCAGGCGGCAGAATAGCGATAATCACCTTCCATTCCCTTGAGGACCGGATAGCCAAGAATGTGCTCAAGGAAATGTCCAGCAGATGTATTTGCCCGCCATCTCTTCCAGTTTGTGTATGCAACCATAAGCCAGAGATTAAGCTGCTTGTAAAAGCTGCGGTGGCTTCAGATAATGAACTGGAACAGAACTCAAGAGCCAAGAGCGCTAAGCTGCGAATAGCGGAGAAATTGGATTGACACCTTGTAAATAAGCACTGAAAGGAGGTTACTTGTGTGCTTGCCCGTCAGTTAATTGAAGAAGAGTACTTTGAGGAACTTCCCCAGGAACAGCAAAAAATTATACGACGTAAAATTGTAAGGCGTAACGTACAGAAGGACCCTCGTCGTAGGAAGGCAGTTTGCTTCTTAGTTGTAGGTGCACTTATTTATGGATTAATTTTATGGTTTAGCAGTTGCCTTGCAAGCGAAGTATACGAAGTCGGCCGTATTCAGGCTGAAGCTAGTGCCCTGGAGAAGAGTAATGAAACACTCAGAGTAGAGAATGCAAAGTTGAAGTCTCATTCCAGAATCAAAGAAATTGCTGTGACCCAGTTGGGGATGACTGTACCACAGGAAAATTATTTTGCAGGGAATCAGACGAAGCATTAACAGAATAGGCGATATGAAAAAGGGATTTGCGTAAGCAGTCCCTTTTTCTATTTGAACGGTTATGTGAAAGCCTAAATTAACTATTTTATGGTAGAAAAATACTTATTTTAGCGGTATAATATCTTAGTTATGTTATGACAAAAATTAGGAGGATTTTCTAATGGCAAAAACATTAGGTTCACTGGCAGCTCTTATTGAAGGAGCAGAAATTATAGGTAACAGTGAGACTGTAATTAAAGATATAGAACATGATTCCAGAAAGGCCACTGAAGGTACCCTGTTCGTATGTATGGTGGGTGCCCATGTGGATGGTCACGATTTTATTCCCCAGGCCAAGAAAAAGGGGGCTGTGGCCATTATTACAGATAATGAAAACGCCTTTATGCCAGCTGGAATGGATGTACTGTTGGTGCCAAACCTTAAGGAAGCCCTGAAGGTTATTGTGCCATTTTTTTATGATTATCCGGCTCAGCGTATGCGCGTAATTGGTATAACCGGTACTAACGGCAAGACCTCTATAAGCTATATGATACGCGCTATGCTGCGTAAAATGGGATTTAGGGTAGGTCTTATTGGTACAATTCAGATTATGATAGAGGATGAGGTACTGCCGATTCATAACACCACACCTGATGTGGTAGAGCTTCAGCATACTATGAATATGATGCTGGAGAAAAACATGGATTATGTGGTTATGGAAGTTTCTTCCCATGCCCTTGATCAGGACCGGGTGGCCGGCGTTGAATTTGATACGGTGGTATTTACCAATCTCACCCAGGATCATTTGGATTATCATAAGACCCTGGAAAACTACAAGCTGGCAAAAGCAAAGCTCTTTGATATGGTCAGCAGTCCAGCCAATGTGAAGAACGGTAAGACTGCGGTTATAAACATTGATGACGAAGCAGGAAAATTCATGCTGGAGCATGCTGATTGCCGCCATATTACTTATGGTATTGAAAATGCTGCCTCCTTGATGGCCGAAAATATTCAGGTTTTGGCAAGTGGTGCCAAGTTTGAGATAAAGCAGCAGTTTGGCTCATTGCCACTGGATTTAAAGATTACTGGTATCTTTAATGTTTATAACGTAATGGCAGCGGCGGGAGCAGCCATGGCTGAGGGAGTACCACTTCCGTTTATTAAGGCAGCCTTGGAGGAGTTTAGCGGTGTACCGGGTCGTTTCGAGCTGGTTCGTGGCGGTCAGGATTTTGCCGTTATCGTAGACTATGCCCATACTCCTGATGGACTGGAGAATATTCTTCACACTGCCCGCAAGATTTGTGATAATCGCATTATTACAGTATTTGGCTGCGGTGGTGACCGTGATCGGACTAAGCGTCCAATTATGGGGCGTATAGCTGCTGAGCTTTCAGATATTATTGTGGCTACCTCCGATAATCCTCGTACTGAGGATCCTGCCTTCATTCTCAGCCAGGTGGTGGAAGGTGTTGAGCAGGCTGCGGGCAGCAAGCAGCATGAAGCTATTATTGACCGTCGTGAGGCTATTTTCAGAGCAGTGGAAATTGCCACGGCAGGTGATATTGTGGTAATAGCCGGCAAGGGCCATGAGGATTACCAGATTCTTAAGGATAAGACAATTCACTTTGACGATAAAGAGGTGGCTGCTGAGGCCATCAAAGCAAAAATGGGAGAGTAATTATGCCAGAGTTTTCATTAAAAGATGTGGAGAGTGCCTTAACTGGTGCAGAAGTGCTGGAAATTGGCAAGGATCATTTTTCTGATATTGTTACCGATACCCGCAAAATCATCCCAGGCTGTTTGTTTGTAGCCCTGAAGGGGGAGCGTTTTAATGGTGAAACCTTCGTTGAGGAGGCTTTGAAGCTGGGTGCTAATGGGGTGCTTGTAAGCAATGAATATGAGATGCCAAAGACTGAGCTTGGTGGGACTATCATTAAGGCTTCCACCGATACCCAGAGAGCTTATCAGGAATTGGCTCATTTTTGGCGCATGAAGTTTGATATTCCGGTGGTATGTATTACTGGGTCCAACGGTAAAACCACCACCAAGGATCTGACTGCCTCCGTCCTTTCTGCCAAATTCCCGGTTTTAAAGACTCAGGCAAATTATAATAATGAGATTGGCCTGCCAATGACTCTTCTTAATATGAATGAGACCCACAGGGCGGCAGTGGTGGAAATCGGTATGCGTGGCCTTGGTCAGATTAAGGCTTTGGCTCCTATAGCTGCTCCTACCATTGGCATTGTTACCAACGTGGGGGAAACCCACATGGAGCTTCTGGGATCCATGGAAAATATAGCCAAGGCCAAGGCTGAGTTGGTGGAGGCTATTCCATCCGGTGGAACGGTGATTTTGAATAATGACAATGCTTATACCGCTGCAATGAAGGATAAGTGCAATGGCGGTGTTAAGGTTATTACCTTTGGTATTGATAATGAAGCCGACATAAAGGCCTTCGATTTGAATGGTGGTCTGAATAGCACCACCTTCAAGTGTCGTTTGGGGGCAAATGGCCAGGTGGGGGAATTTACCCTTCCAATGGTGGGGCGTCATAATGTTTCCAATGCTTTGGCGGCTATGGCGGCAGGCTATGCTTTGGGGATGGATGCGTCTTCAATCCAGCAGGGCCTTGATGGCCTGGAAATGACAGGTATGCGCTTTGAGGCTAAACGAGTGGGTCAGTACAACTTTATAAATGACGCTTATAATGCCAGTCCAATGTCTATGGAGGCTGCTATAAACACCTTGTCTGAAATCACCAAGGGCCGTCGTATTGCTGTACTTGGTGATATGCTGGAGCTGGGTGATGTTTCGGTTGCTGCTCATCAGAAGGTGGGAAGACAGGTGGCAGAAAGCGGAGCCGTGGCTTTAGTGGCTTTTGGCCCAATGGGCAGGGAAATTGCCAATGGCGCCAGTGAGGCTGGTATGGAAAATGTATTCCATGTGGACAGCCATGAGGCAGCAGCAGCAAAGCTGAAAGAGCTGCTTGAGCCAGAGGATACGGTGCTCTTTAAAGGGTCCCGGGGTATGAAAATGGAAGCTATAATTGACCTTATTTGATTTTTGGAGGCTTTAATACAATCATGTTGGAAATAAATATAAATACAGCCTATGCTTTGGCATTGAGCTTTATTGTAGTGGTGGCTATAGGACCTTGGCTTATTCCGCAGCTTCATAAGCTGAAATTTGGCCAGGCTATCCGTGAGGAGGGGCCTCAGAGTCATCAGGCCAAGAGTGGAACGCCTACTATGGGCGGTATGATGATTATTTTGGGGCTGGTGCTTTCAACACTGGTTTTTGCCAACCATACTGTAGAGGTTATGCTGGCTGTGTTTGTTGTTTTAGGCCATTTCGCCCTTGGCTTTCTTGATGACTATATTAAGGTTGTCAGAAAGCATAACGAAGGACTAAAACCCCGTCAGAAGCTGTTGGGACAGATAATCATGGCTGCATTGGTAGCTGTGTTTGGTGGCTTGCCTACAGATCTTTGGGTGCCATTTGCCGGAAACATTGATTTGGGATATGGATTTTACGCACTGTTGTTTTTCGTCATGGTGGGGGCTACGAATGCGGTTAATCTTACTGACGGCCTTGATGGCCTGGCCTCTGGAACAGTGGCAGTAGCGGCTTTCTTTTATATGCTGGTATGCTTTGCCATGGGAAAAGCAGATTTGGCTATTTTGTGTGCGTCCACTATTGGTGCTTGCCTTGGCTTTTTGAAATTCAACTACCATCCTGCTAAGATTTTCATGGGTGACACTGGTTCCTTGGCCTTGGGTGGTGTCATGGCAGCCCTGGGTATTTTGACTCATACTGAAATTTTGCTGGCGGTTATTGGCTTTATATTTGTTTGCGAAGCTATGTCTGTTATGATTCAGGTTACTTCATTCAAGACTACGGGAAAAAGAGTCTTTCTCATGAGCCCTATCCATCATCATTTTGAGCTGAAGGGCTGGAGCGAGGTTCGTGTCGTATGGACCTTCTGGGCCGTGGGAGTCATAGCCGGCGCTTTGGGATTGGCTTTGTGTATATTTGGTATGTAACCAGGATTTTTTTGGTAATAATAGGAGATGTAAGTAATGGAGTTCATGGGAAAAAAGGTGTTGGTAATCGGTGCTGGTATCAGTGGTAATGCTGTTGCCAAGATTGCCAAGAGCATGGGAGCAGATGTTACTCTTAGTGATTCCAAGGCTGAGGCGGATATCAGCTATGATATGCAGGAGCTTCGTGATGCTGGTATTAAGCTGGTATTTGGCAAGCAGGAGCCAAGCCTTCTTGATGGTGTGGATATGGTTATCCTTTCTCCGGCTGTGCCTGTTCGGATTCCTGTTGTGCAGGAGGCGTATAAGCGTAATATTCCAGTTACCACAGAGGTGGAGGTAGCTTATAATCTGGCCAAGTCCCCAATTTTGGCCGTAACTGGTACAAATGGCAAGACTACAACTGTAAGCCTCCTTGGCCAGCTTATGCGTACCAGATATCCTAATGCAGGAGTTGGAGGCAACATTGGTATACCCCTTTGTGAGGAGGCTCTTAAGGCTGGTGAGGGAAGCTGTATTGTGGCAGAGATTTCCAGCTATCAGATGGAGGCATCCAACACCTTTAATCCCCATGTGGCAGTAGTATTAAACGTAACTCCTGACCATGTGGTTCGTCATGGTAGTCTTGAGGTATATCAGGCCATGAAGGAGAAGATGTTCGCTAATCAGGGACCAGATGACTTTTTGGTACTCAATTATGATGATCCAAAGACCCGTGATATGGCCAATCGGGCTAAAGGCAAGGTGTTCTTCTTCAGCCGTAAGGAAATCCTTAAGGAGGGCGCTTTCGTTAATGATGGATGGCTTACCATTTCCTGGAACGGTCAGACCTGTAAGCTGTGCCGTACAGATGAACTGAAGATTAAGGGCGGTCACAATATTGAAAATGCTTTGGCTGCTGCTGCAGCAGCATATTTAGGTGGCGTTCGCCTTCCTAAAATCGGTGAGAGCCTTAAGTCATTTGAGCCAGTAGAGCATCGTATTGAACCGGTGGCTACTGTAAATGGAGTCCCATACTTCAATGATTCCAAGGCTACAAACACCGACTCTGCCATAAAGGCTTTGCAGAGCTTTGACGGGCATCTGATTCTCATTGCCGGTGGTGATGATAAACACACGGATTTAAGCGAGTTCATGGAGCTGGTGAAGGAACGTGTAGATGAATTGATTCTTGTGGGGGATGCAGCTGCACGCTTCAAGGAATGTGCCATTGCAGCTGGCTATAGCACTGAGCATATACATGAGGCAGGGTATTCCATGGAAAAGGCTGTGGAGATTGCCCACAATATTGCAGGGATTCCTCAGACTGTGCTTCTTTCACCGGCCTGTGCATCCTTTGATATGTTTACTGGTTTTGAGGAACGTGGTCGTGTATTCAAGGGTTTGGTAAAGGGTTTACTTAAATGAAGATAATCGTATCAGGTGGTGGTACAGGCGGTCACATTTATCCTGCCGTTACCATCATACGGGCATTGCAGAAAAGAATAGATAATCTGGAGGTCCTTTATGTGGGAACCAGTAAAGGCCTGGAGGCTGATATTGTTCCTAAGGAAGGATTTCCGTTTAAAACAGTAGATTTACAGGGCTTTAAAAGAAGTCTGAGCCCTGCTAATTTCCTTCGGGCATTTAAGGCCATAAAGGGTGTGGTCAAAGCTGCGGGGATTGTTCGTGACTTTAAACCGGATGTCGTTATTGGTACCGGAGGCTATGTTTGTGGGCCAGTGCTGATGGCCGCAAGTCTTATGGGAATCCCTACACTGATTCAGGAGCAGAATGTGGTTCCTGGTATTACCAACAAGATCTTATCTAATTTTGTTTCCAGAATTGCTACCGGTGCTATTGAAGCCAACAAACATTTTCCTCAGGATAAGGTAATATTTACAGGTAACCCTATTCGTGATGAGGTGGTTAATACCCAACGGGAGCCGGGATACAGTGCCTTTGAATTGGATCCAGCCAAGAAAACTGTACTGGTATCAGGGGGGAGTCGTGGTGCCCGTAGCATAAACCGCGCCATGGTTGGTGTGCTGAAGCATTTTGCTGGCAGCAAGCGGGTACAGATTCTCCATGCCACTGGCAAGGCAGAGCATGATGATATATTAAGGCGTATTGCCGAGGCTGGGGTAGAACTGGAGAAATTCCCTAATCTTAAGGTTTATCCATATCTTTATAATATGCCTCAAGCGATGGCCGTGGCGGATTTAGCTGTGTTCCGTGCTGGTGCAACTGGCCTTGCAGAGCTTACTGCCAAGGGGATTCCGGCAGTGCTGATTCCATATCCTTATGCTGCGGAAAACCATCAGGAATTTAATGCCCGTGCCATAGAAAAGGCCGGTGCAGCGAGGGTTATTCTCAACAAGGATATTAGTGCAGAAATATTGATTTCCACCATTGAGGAGCTGTTATCAGATGACCGCAATTTGCAGGATATGGCTGAAAGAAGCCATAGCATTGGTCATCCGGAGGCTGCAGCTACTATTGCGGAAATGATTATAGAGTTAGCCCGTAATAAACAAAAATAATTTTTGAAGGGATGTATTATAGTGCTTACAGGCATTAAAAAGGTTCATTTTGTAGGTATTGGCGGTGCTGGAATGAGCGCATTGGCCAAGATTCTCGTAGAAAAAGGATATAATGTTTCCGGTTCCGATGTTAAGGAATCTGTTATGACTGGCATTCTTCGGGATTTGGGTGCCAAGATTTTCATTGGTCAGTGTGCTGAGAACGTTCAGGATACGGAGGCAATCGTTGTTTCCAGCGCTATCCGTGAGAATAATCCTGAGGTAGTTGAGGCAAAGCGACTTGGCTTAAAGCGTCTTCACCGTTCAGATGTAAATGCGTTTTTAATAAATAATTCCAAGGGCATTGCTGTAGCTGGTGCTCATGGAAAGACCACTACTACCTCCATGCTGGGAGTTTCCTTGGACTATGAAGGGGTATCACCAAGCATTATTATTGGTGGAGAGGTGGATTACCTTGGCAGCAACGCCAAGCTGGGTGAAAGTGATTATCTGGTATCCGAGGCTGACGAAAGTGATGGCACTTTCTTGAAATATTATCCATATATTGGCATTGTTACAAATGTGGAAAATGATCACATGGACCATTATGGAACCATGGAAAACATTATTAAGGCCTTTACCCAGTTCCTGAATCAGATTCGTGAGGATGGTTGGGGCGTTGTGTGCTTTGACAATGAAAATATCAGAAATATTGTTAAGAATGTTAATCGCAAGATTGTATCCTATGCCATTGACCATGAGGCGGACTATGTAGCTGCCAACATCAAGGCCGATGCCAGTGGAACCTCCTTCGACGTTATTCATAGTGGAGAAAATTTGGGTACAGTTAAGCTGAATGTTCCTGGACGTCATAATGTGCTAAACGCTATGGCCTGTGTGGTAACCGGTATAACCCTGGGACAGACTGTAGCCCAAATGGCTGAAGGGCTTACTATGTTTAATGGTGCCAAGCGACGCTTCCAGACCAAGGGAAAAGCTCAGGGTGTATGGGTAGTGGATGATTATGCCCATCATCCTACAGAAATCGCAACCACTCTTAAGGCTGCCCGCCAGACTCAGCCTAAGCGTCTGGTGTGTGCTTTCCAGCCACACCGTTACAGCCGTACCCAGCTTTTGCAGAAGGAATATGGCAGATGCTTTAAGGATGCTGACCTTTTGGTGCTTACTGACGTATATTCTGCCGGAGAGGATCCAATTCCAGGTGTTGATGGTGAACTTCTGGTAAAGGAAGTGGCTGCCCAGACTGGTCAAAAGACGGTTTACATTAAGGATAAGAAGGATATTGCGGCCTATCTTAAGTCCATTGCCCAGGAGGGCGACCTGATTATGACCATGGGTGCCGGGGATATTGTAAATTGCGGCGAAGAATTGGTAGAGCTTTTAAAATAATTATATTTAGATAGAATGATTGGGAGCTATTAATTAAAATGAGTAAAAAAATTGTTGTTGTAATGGGTGGACCATCCAGTGAGGGTGAGGTATCCCGTCGTAGTGGTACTGCTATTTTAAATGCTTTAAAATCTAAGAATTATAATGCAGTAGGTTTGGAATTGGTTCCAGAGACCTTTGTTGATGAGATTCGGGAGATGAAGGCGGATTTTGTATTTAACGCTCTTCATGGCAAATTCGGTGAGGACGGTATTATTCAGGGTACATTGGAAATGCTTGGTATACCATATACCAGCTCCGGGGTTTGCGCGGCTGCTGTTACTATGGACAAGGTGGCCACAAAGCGGTTTTTCCTGGCTGGTGATGTGCCTACCCCAAGGTCTCATACCTATTTCCGTTTTGAACATAAGCAGCGTGATTTGGCCGAGGAAATTCAGAAGGAGTTTTCAATTCCAGTAGTAGTCAAGGCTGCTGCCCAGGGCTCCAGTATTGGTGTGGTTATTGTTAAGGATGCCAAGGATCTGAAGGATGCCCTTAACGAGGCATTTAAATATGACAACGCAGTTCTGGTGGAGGAATACATCAAGGGCCGTGAACTGACTGTGGCTGTTTATGGTAACGAGGAAAAGCAGGAGGTTCTGCCAATTATTGAGATTACCACCTCTGAGGGATGGTATGACTATGTAAACAAATACAAGGTAGGGGCTTCACAGCATATTATTCCTGCTCCAATCAGTGACGAGCTTACAAAGGAAATTCATAACATTGCCAAGCGTGCCTTTGCCGTGTGTGGCTGTTGTGGCGTAGCCCGTGTAGATTTCATGCTCAGCGAGGACAATAAGCCTTATGCCATTGAAGTGAATACTGTTCCGGGAATGACGGAGACATCATTGGTTCCGGATGCGGGCAGAGCTGCCGGCATTGAATTCCCTGAGCTTTGTCAAAAAATACTGTACATGGCCGGTTTTGAGGACTGATTATGATGAATGGTGAAGATATCGACAATAAGGAAATAATCGATAACACAATGGAGTATAAGCCACTGGGAACGATGGATGCTATTAAATCTGAATCCATTGATGATACGGTAATTAGGGGAAATGTGGGCAAATCCGTAAACGGGGAAGCACATGAAAAAACCAAGCGTAAGATTATTACCCGCCGTGGCTTGCTGCGTGTCCTGGGAGTACTGGCAGCATTTATGGCCTTTATTGCCATTGCCCTTTCCCCTGTTTTTGTATTGAAGCATGTAAATGTTCATGGTAATGCTTATCTATCCGATGAGGAAATAATTCGGATTTCCGGCGTAAATCTGGGAGAGAATCTTTTTCAGCTGGCCACAGATGAAATTATGCAGGCTATGGGCAAGGACATTCGTATTGATCAGGTCATTGTAAGGAGAAATTTCCCTAATTCTCTGGATATTCAGGTGGTGGAGCGAATTCCACTGGCTATCATAAAATGTGATTATGGTTATCTGGAGGTGGGACGTGGCGGAATCGTACTAGATGCACACAGAACCCTGTCCCAAATTCCAGTGCCCATTGTCAGCGGAGTGGAGGTATCGGATCTTTTCGTAGGAGATACTGCGGAAAACCAGCAGCTTTCTCAGGTACTTGATTTCCTGGACAAGCTTAATCGGGATACGGCAACCAGTATTGCCGAAATTAACATATCAGACCCTAATAATGTAATGGTTTACATGAACCATTCTGTTCAGCTTAAGATGGGTGCTTTGGATAGCCTACAGAAGAAGCTGGAGATTACGGAGAGCGTAAATCGTGAGGTTAAGCAGGCAAAGCATCCTATAGATTATGTGGATGCCAGATTTGATGGTTCATATTCCATTAAGCTAAAGGAATAGTCGGTATAGGAGGAGAAAAATGCAGTTAGAAAAAGGGCGATTGTCTATTGCCTGCGTTTGCATGGTTCTAGGTTTTATGCTGGTTATCCAGTTTAAAAGTACAGAGGATATACGGGCTTCACAGCCAAGTCAGCGCGTAGAGGAATTGGCTGCCCGTCTCCATCAGGCTGAGGCGGAGAATAAGGAGCTGGAGACTGAAATTCGCGATTTAAGGGGAATGTCCGGGGATGCCAAATCAGAAAAAATTACAGATGATATAATGATGATTTCCGGCATGACACCTTTGGAGGGCCCAGGGGTCATTATTACCATTGATGACAGTGCCAAAAAGGCCAAGGTGGATAACGATCCAAACCTCTATCTGGTTCATGATGAGGACATTCTTAAAGTAGTAAATGAACTGAGGGCTGCTGGTGCGGAGGCACTTTCCATAAATGGTCAACGTTTGACCGCTAATTCAGAAATACGCTGTGCCGGGCCAACTATTTCCGTAAATAATGTTCGTTCCGCTCCTCCATTTGAGATTCGTGCAATAGGGGACAAGGATAATCTTGTAAATTCCATTAATATGCGTGGTGGAGTGGCGGATTCTCTGAAGGTTTGGGGGATAAATCTGACCATACAGCCATTGGATAATGTGTGGATTCCAGCCTATAAGGCAACGACCAAGTATAAGCTGGCAACCACATCGAGCAAAGAGGAGGAGACAAAATGATTTATGCAGTAGTTGGTCTCCTTATCGGAGGTACTCTGGGTTTTTTGGTACCTTTTGGAATTCCTGCGGGGTACTCCAGCCTCTTTTCAGTTGCACTTATGGCCTGTATGGACTCAGTTTTTGGCGGTATTAAGGCGGCTTGCAGTGGTACATTTGATGACAAAATTTTTATTTCCGGTTTTTTTACAAATTCTTTGATGGCGGCATTCTTGGTTTATGTGGGTGACAGGCTGGGAATAGATTTATATTATGTTGCTCTGTTAGCCTTTGGCCTAAGAATTTTTAATAACCTTGGCTTTATTCGTCAGCATTTGCTTAAAAAGCACTAATTTCAGATTCGCTAACTATAGATTTTGAAATTAATTAATGTTATAATATTTGATGTATGAGTATATTGATAATATTTTCGAATTAAAGTATATATATGGGGGTTTTTTGAGTGCCAATAGATTTTGATAGTTATGGAGATTTTGATGACAAGGCCGTGATTAAAGTTGTTGGTGTCGGCGGTGGCGGCAGCAACGCGGTAAATTGTATGGTTAATGCCGGCGTAAAGGGCGTTGAGTTTATTGCTGTAAACACCGATTCCCAGGCATTGGACCAGTCTTTGGCTTCTACCCGTATTCAGATCGGCGGTAAAGCAACCCGTGGTTTGGGTGCTGGCGCCCGTCCTGAGGTTGGGGCCAAGGCAGCTGAGGAAAATCGTGAGGAAATTATGGCAGCCCTTCAGGGTGCTGACATGGTATTTATCGCAGCAGGTATGGGCGGTGGTACCGGTACTGGCGCAGCTCCGGTGGTAGCAGAGTGTGCCAAGCAGGTTGGTGCTCTTACCGTTGGCGTCGTAACCCGTCCATTTTCTTATGAGGGACGTATGCGCACAAAGCGTGCTGAAGCTGGTATTGCGGCTTTGCGTCAGCGTGTTGATACTATCATCACTATTCCAAACGAGAAGGTTTTGAATATTATTGACAGGAATACTTCTTTTATCGATGCATTTAGGGAAGTTGATGATATCCTTCGTCAGGGTGTACAGAGTATTTCCGATCTCATCAACGAATCCGGTTATGTAAACCTGGATTTCGCCGATGTGGAGGCAGTTATGAGCAATGCTGGTCCTGCACTGATGGGCATTGGCGAGTCTTCTGGTGATAATGCACCTATGCTTGCACTTCGTGAGGCAGTTAATTCCCCTCTTTTGGAGGTGTCAGTAAGTGGTGCAAGAGGTGTAATCATCAACTTTGTTGGTGAGTCTTCCCACCTTAATATGATGGAGCTTAATGAGGCCAGCCAGAGCATTACTGCAGAGGCTCATCCGGATGCAAATATTATTTGGGGCGTTTCTGTGGATGATACCATGGGCGATACTATTCGTGTTACTGTTGTGGCTACTGACTTTGAGTCTGAGCAGGGCCGTCAGAATATGGCAATGCCTAATGCAAATCAGCAGGCACCACAGCAGACTCCACCAACTGGCATGAGAGTTCCAGTATTTGGCAATCAGGGCGCCAATGCAGCAAATATTGGTGTTCCAAAGCAGGATTTCTACAAGGCCAATGGAATTGATATTCCAGTTTGGATGCGCTCAAACAAATAATTTAGTTAAAACTGCGAGTCCTGCAGGGAGTTTCATTTCCTTGCAGGATTTTTACTATGAAATCTTAGTGAATCAAATCCGAAGGATGCAGATGAGCTTTAGATTTCGTGTAAGGGCGTAGTGCAAAATATCATTTTGCACGGAGTTTACTATGAAATATTTTTGTGTTTCTGAATCGATGGTGTATAGTATATGAAAAGATATTCAATGTTGCTGATTACCTCGTTTCTAATGATTGCTGCTTCCATATTCTGCGCTTTGTATTTTACCAATGGCAGCAGCTACGATGACAGTCGTCTGCGGGGAAACATTGTTGTTTACACAACCCTGCCTGCGGAGAATGTTGCCCCTGTGGCTGAAGCCTATGAAAAAAGCCATAAGATAAGGGTTACCTTCGTTCCTATGACGGAGAGTGACCTTAAAGACAGAATAAAGGAAACTGGTAAGGCTGACCTGATACTGACTGATAGCCGTGTGTTGCGTAGAAATGCTGTTGATGGTTGGCTTCAGCCGTATATTTCTGAGCATGGTGACGTGGTCAGCGATCGTTTTAAGGATGATAGGGGATTTTGGATAGGTCTTTGGTATGATCCGGTGGTTTTCTGTGTAAATACGGATTATATGCAACGTTTGCCTCATATTCCTGCATCTTGGAAGGAATTAGGACAGCTGCAGAATTATCGGCTGGGCATAACAGATTTTATGGCGGCAGACAATGCTGCAAACATTTATATGTTTATGGTAGCCCAGAATGGTGAGGACAGCGCTCTGAATTATATGAAGCAGCTTCATCCCCATGTGGTGCAGTATGCTAAATATTTATCAACGCCTGCCCGAATGACCGGTATGGGAGAGGCGGATATTTCAGTGGTGGTTCAAAGTGAGGCCCTGCGCTATATTGGTGACGGATATCCTTTAAAGATTATTTATCCCGATGAGGGTACGGCCTATACCCTTACGGGAATAGGGCTTCTCATAAACTGTCCCAATGGTGATAATGCCAAGGAGTTCATTAATTGGATGCTGACGGATGAGCCTCAGCTGGCCATGATGAATAATGGTTTTTATTTTATGCCGGCCAATGGCTCACTGATGGCTGCCAAGCAATTTGCGGGGAAAAATGTTGTTCTATATGACCAGCTGGCAGATTACCCTGAAAAGGAACGCCGACAGCTGTTGGACCGCTGGCTTAAAGAAGTTAGATTTGGAAGATAGTTTAGATAATCAGATAATATTTTAGGAGGTAGAGCTTGAAAGCAGGATTTGTAAGTCTTGGCTGTTCCAAGAACCTGGTAGACACAGAGGTTATGCTGGGGCTCATTAAGGAACGGGACATTGAACTGGTAAACGACCCATCTGATGCGGATATACTCATTGTGAATACATGTGCCTTTATTCAGTCAGCAAAAGAGGAATCAATAAATACGATTTTAAATATGGCAGAATACAAGCAGCCGGAGAAGGGCCACTGTAAAAGCCTGATTATTGCAGGATGTCTTGGACAGAGATACGGTCAGGAGCTGTTGGATGAGTTGCCGGAGGCAGACGGTATTATTGGTACTGAAGCCTGGGGACGGGTTACTGAGGTAATAGACGAAACCTTAAAGGGAAATCGTGTGGTGATCAAGGGGGACGAAACTATCTATGATGCCTCTGTACCACGTATTCCAACTACCCCAAAGCATACTGCCTATGTCAAAATTGCTGAGGGCTGCAACAATCGTTGTGCCTTTTGTGCCATTCCGCTGATTCGTGGCAAATACCGCAGTCGCAAGCTGGAGGATATTGTGGCGGAAGTAAGAGCTTTGGCCGATAAAGGAGTTCGGGAAATCGTTCTTATTGCTCAGGATACTACAAATTATGGCCATGACATTTATGGTGAACCACGTTTGGCGCAGTTGCTGCGTGAATTATGCAAGGTAGAAGGTATCAAGTGGATCAGAACCCTCTATAATTATCCAAGATTCCTTAATGATGAGCTTATTGAGGTTATGGCCACTGAGGAAAAGGTTGTCAAATATGTGGATATTCCATTGCAGCATGCCAGCAATGAAGTGCTTAGAAGAATGCGCCGTCCTGACACAAAGGAGCAGATTATGGCTCTTTTGCAAAAACTTCGTGAAAGAGTGCCAGGGGTGGTTATCCGCTCCACATTTATTGTAGGATTCCCTGGGGAAACTGAGGAGCAGTTCCGGGAGCTGAAAGATTTTATTCAGGAGCAGCGTTTTGATCATGCCGGCTTTTTTACCTACTCCAAGGAAGAGGATACTCCGGCGGCAAATATGGATGGACAGGTGGATGACGATGTTATGCAGGATCGTTATCATGAGATAAAGGCCATTCAGAGCCTTATTTCCCAAGAGATAAATGAGTCTCTGGTGAACCAGGTGCTGGAAGTAATTGTGGAAGGCCATACAGAGGATGGTACTTCCTATGGTCGTTCTTATCGTCAGGCGGATGATGTAGATGACCTGGTGTATATTGAAGATGATACCACCAGTGAAGTGGGGGATATTGTTAAGGTTCGTATTCTCCAGGGATTTACTGAGGATCTGGTGGGAGAATTGGCAGAGTGAGGCGATAATCATGCTATTGGAAGAGGAAGCGGGCAAGCTGTTGCTGGATTCCCATCAGACCATAGCCTGTGCTGAATCATGTACTGGTGGACTTTTGACCAGTCGACTTACAGACGTGGCTGGCAGCTCGGCCTATGTTTTGGGCTCCATTGTTTCATATACCAATGAGGTTAAAATTTCTCATCTGGGAGTAAATGAAGAAACCTTAAAACAGTTTGGGGCAGTAAGTGAACAGACGGCCCGGGAGATGGCTGGTGGTGTCAGGGGGAGAATCAGTGCTGATATCGGTGTGGGAATTACCGGAATTGCAGGTCCAGGTGGAGGCAGTGTGGAGAAACCAGTGGGACTGGTGTATATTTCCATTGCTGGTCCCAAGGGGGTAATCGTCGTTGAAAACCATTTTAAGGGCAGTCGCAGTGAAATAAAAAAACAAACTACTGACAAAGCCTTGACAATGCTGATAGAATATATTAGATGATTTTAATGGTTATTTAATATGGTTTTCACCATTTTTTCAAAAAAGTCCATTAGAATGGTCGTAGCAAAATTCAAATAATATTGAATTGTGGGGGAATAATAATGAAAATAAAAAATGTGTTAATTAAAGGATTTATGGCTGCTGTTATGGGTGCATTCCTCATGGTACCAGCTATGTCTTCCGTTTCTGCGGAGAATGCTGCTGCACCGGCAGATTCCGCAGTTACAGCTGATGCCAACGGTGACAACGTGGTTCAGGTAAGTCTTCCGTACAAGTATACCAGCACCCGTTTTGGTTACACTATTATGTGTCCAACCCAGCCTAACGTGGTTCCGGCAAGCTTCTTTGATGAGGAGGCTAAGGGGGATGTGCTGATTTTTGAAGGTGATATTGATAACATTAAGAAGGCATGGGTAGTTCTTATCAATGCTTACGAGGATGCTGATATCCCGGCAAATGCCGGCACTGCCAGTGATGCAGAGCGTAAGGCTATTTTGGATAAATTTTCCGATAAATACATTCTCATAAATACCCGTGTGGTAGAGGTGGCTGAGAATACCTTTGGTATCTATGGTTATACTCCTAAAGAGATAAGGGTAGATGAAAAGGGCGACGGTAATTTCGAAACCATAAAGGCTGAGAGTCAGATGGTAAAGACCTATATGCCTGGCGAGTTTGGCGGTCATTTCATGATTTCTCTGATTGATAATCCTGATATTTCCATGCCAGGTGTGGCAACCTACAATGCGGCCCTCACCACCTTCAAGCAGTGGCCTACCTCTGAGTATCAGCAGTTCCTCGAGCTGTCCAAGCTGCCAAAGAAAAAGAAAAGCTAACGTATAGTTTAAATGACAGAGCCTGTACCGATGAAGTGCAGGTTCTTTTTTTGAGAGAAGTATATTTTTGACATTATTGACTTTTTGATGTATTATATCAATTGTGAGTTAGCACTCACACATTGGGAGTGCTAAAAATTATCAATTATTATATTTACATAAAGGAGTCTTTATAATGGCAAAAGAAACCCATGAGTTCCAAGCGGAAACAAAACAGCTGCTTAATCTGATGATTCACAGCATCTATACAAATCACGAAATATTCCTTCGTGAGTTGATTTCTAATGCCTCTGATGCCATCGATAAGCTGCATTTTGCTTCTCTTACCGATAAGAGCATTCTTGAGGGCAATGAGGATTATGAGATTTTCCTTATTCCTGACAAGGACAGCCATACTCTTACCATCTCTGATAATGGTATTGGTATGAACAAAGAAGAGATTGTGGATAACCTTGGTACTATCGCCAAATCCGGCACCAAGGCTTTTCTGGAGCAGCTTAAGAAGGAAAAGGAGAATGCCGGCAATGCTGATATCAGTGATAATCTCATTGGTCAGTTTGGCGTAGGCTTCTATTCCGCATTTATGGTTGCAGAGAAGGTTACTGTAGTGACCCGCAAGGCCGGTGAGAAGGAAGCCGTTCGTTGGGAGTCCACTGGTGACGGTTCTTACACCATGGAGGAATGCGAAAAGGAAAATCGCGGTACCACCATTACTATCACCTTGGGCAAGGATTTCTACGGAGAAAACGCGGAGGAAAACTTCACCGATAATTGGAACATCCAGAATTTAGTTAAAAAGTATTCCGATTATGTACGTTACCCTATCAAGATGAACTTTGAAACCGAGGAAACTCCTCGTGATGAAGAGGGCAAGGAAATTGAGGGTGCTGAGAAGATTAAGAAGACCGAGGTCCGTACTCTTAATTCCATGCAGCCACTGTGGACCAAGAATAAGTCTGATATCACCAAGGAAGAATACAGCAAGTTCCTAAAGACTCAGTTCCATGAGTGGGAGGAGCCAATGGAGGTATTCCACAATAAGGCTGAGGGTACTGTGGAGTACACTTCTCTCCTGTATATTCCCGCCAAGGCACCGTTTAACCTTTATCACACAGATTATGAGCCAGGCATTCAGCTTTATTCCCGTCACGTATTCATCATGGATAAGTGCAAGGACTTACTGCCGGATTATCTTGGCTTTGTAAAGGGCCTGGTGGATTCTCCAGATTTGTCTTTGAATATTTCCCGTGAGCTTTTGCAGCAGAGCCGTGAGCTTAAGACCATTGGCAAGAATATGGAAAAGACTATTTTGAAGTCATTGGAAAGAAAACTCAGCAAGGATCGCGAGGGCTATGAAAAGTTCTGGGCGGAGTTTGGTAAGTCCTTAAAGATTGGTATCTATAACAGCATGTTTACCGGCAATGACATCATCAACAAGCTGAAGGAATTGTTGCTCTTTGTATCCTCAAAGGATGGCAAGAATGTTTCCCTGAAGGAATATGTTGAGCGGATGCCGGAAAGTCAGAAGAAGATTTATTATGCTACAGGTACCGATCAGGCAACCATAGAAAAGCTGCCTCAGATGGAGCTCCTGAAGGAAAAGGGCATTGAGGTTCTCTATCTCCTTGATCCTGTTGATGAATTTGCTATTGAGGCTATCCGTACTTATGCTGACAAAGAATTCCAGTCCATCAGCCGTGGTGACCTTGACCTTGACGATGCTGAGTCCCAGGAGGTTAAGAAGGAAACTGAGGAGCTGACCAAGACCAATGATGATCTTATAAAGGACATCAAGGAGGCTCTGGCCGACAAGGTGGCTGAGGTTAAAATCTCTGCCCGACTGAAATCCAGTGCTGTATGTCTTGTGGCTGATGCCCAGGGTCCATCCCTGTCCATGGAGCATACCTTTGCGGCTATGGATAATCCTATGTTCAAGGCTAAGCGTATTTTGGAGATTAATCCACATCACGCTCTCTTTACCCGTTTGCAGGGGCTTCATTCCGCCGGCAAGGATAGCCAGGACTTCAAGGATTACTGTGAGCTGCTGTACACTCAGGCATTGATTATCGAGGGGATTATGCCGGAAAATCCGGTAGACTTTGCCAATAAGATTGCTGAACTGATGGCAAAATAATCATTTTGAAAGAATAAGAATTATATAACGAGCTTTAAAATGTCCCCTTCCTCTTTAGGTGGGGGAAAACAAACTACAACAGTGGTGAGCATATCTCCCAGCTCGTTGCGACGCGAAG